>CAIWCQ010000184.1 GCA_903911165.1 uncultured Actinomycetes bacterium
CCACACTGGGGTGCAGAATCGTCGAGCTGGATGCCAGCGGATCCACCGCCGGGAAGATGCCCTTGGAGAACACCGCGCGGGAAAGTTCGGTGGTGGCGTCGAGGTGGGCGAAGGTGGTTGCCGGCGCCGGATCGGTGTAGTCGTCGGCGGGCACGTACACGGCCTGCATCGAGGTGATCGACCGACCCCGGGTAGAGGTGATGCGCTCCTGGAGTTCGCCCATCTCATCGGCCAGCGTCGGCTGGTATCCCACCGCGGAGGGCATCCGGCCCAGCAGGGTGGAGACCTCGGAGCCGGCCTGGGTGAACCGGAAGATGTTGTCGATGAACAACAGCACGTCCTGGTTCATCTCGTCCCGGAAGTACTCCGCCATGGTCAGCGCCGAGAGTGCGACGCGCATGCGGGTGCCCGGCGGCTCATCCATCTGACCGAACACCAGCGCGGTGTCCTTGAGCACGTTGGCCTCGCGAAGTTCGACCCAGAGATCGTTGCCTTCACGGGTGCGCTCCCCCACACCGGCGAACACCGAGGTGCCACCGAAGTTCCGGGCAATGCGGTTGATCATCTCCTGAATGAGCACGGTCTTGCCGACACCTGCGCCGCCGAACAGCGCGATCTTGCCGCCCCGAACGTACGGGGTGAGTAGGTCGACGACCTTCAGGCCGGTCTCGAGCATCTCGGTCCGCGGCTCGAGCTCGTCGAAGGCCGGAGGCCGGCGGTGGATCGACCACTTCTCGAAGTCCTTGCCGTAGCCCGGATCATCGAGGCACACACCCAGGGCGTTGAACACGTGCCCCTTGACGCCGTCGCCGACGGGCACCGAGATCGGGGCACCGGTGTCGGTCACCTCGGTGCCGCGCACCAGGCCGTCGGTGGGCTGCATCGATACGCAGCGCACCAGGTTGTCACCGAGGTGCTGAGCAACCTCGAGGGTCAGGGTTTTAGCCATCGCCGCCAGGGCGATTTCAGCGTGCAGGGCATTGAACAACTCCGGCACCTCGCCGCGCGGGAACTCCACGTCGACGACAGGGCCGGTGACGCGCACCACTCGCCCGGACGTCTCCTTGCCGCCGGAAGCTGAACCCGAGTCCGATCCTGAACCCGCGCTGGGGTCGACGATGATGTAGCTGTCTGAACTGACGGTCATGTTTGTTACTTCGCTTCCTGACGGGTTCTACTTCGCTGCGTCTGCGAGGGCATTCGCACCGCCGACGATTTCGGAGATTTCCTGGGTGATCTGGGCCTGGCGCTCCCGGTTGGCCATCAAGGTCAGCACCTTGATCAGGTCGTCGGCGTTATCGGAGGCCGCTTTCATGGCGCGACGACGGGACGCTGACTCCGAGGCCGCAGCCTCGAGCAGGGCGGAAAAGATCCGGGTCGCTACGTAACGCGGAAGCAGCGACTCGAACAGGGAGGTGGCGTCGGGCTCGAACGAGAAGAGCGTGTGCGGCCCGGTATCGGATTCCACGTACTCGACGACCATCGGTGCGATCCGGCGCGCCTCGGC
>CAIWCQ010000185.1 GCA_903911165.1 uncultured Actinomycetes bacterium
CGCCGGTGGCCCAGATGGCGTGGATCGTGGAAAAGTTCTGGGCGTGGACCGACTGCGACGGCCATCCGGAGAACGTGCTGTCCCGAGACGAGATGCTCGACAACGTGATGCTGTACTGGGCGACTGCGTCAGGCGCATCGTCGGCGCGGCTGTACTGGGAGAGCTTCAAGAACCTCGCCGAGTTTGGCCGGGTCGAGGTGCCGACAGGTGTTGCGGCGTTTCCGAAGGAGATCCTGCGGTCCCCGCGCCGCTGGTGTGAATCGAAGTACAACATCACGCATTGGACGGACATGCCGCGCGGTGGGCACTTCGCCGCGTTCGAGCAGCCGGAGTTGTTCATCGACGACGTGCGCACCTTCTTCGCGCCTTTCGGCGGACTCACTTGATTTCGGCGAGCACCGTTCCCTGGGTGATGGCTGCGCCGGCCTCGACCGACAGCCCGGTGATCACGCCGTCCTTATGGGCAGTTACCGGGTTCTCCATCTTCATGGCCTCCAGCACCACCACGAGGTCGCCGACGGCGACCGTCTGACCCTCCTCGACAGCGACCTTCACAACGGTGCCCTGCATGGGCGCGGTCACCGCATCACCGGAGGCGGCAGCACCGGCGTGCGCCCCGCGCTTGCGTGGTTTCGGCTTCTTGCGGCCGACGCCGGCGTCGGCCGTACCGCCACCATTGCCCAGGGCCAGACCGCCGGGCAGGGATACCTCCAGTCGGCGCCCGCCGACCTCCACGACGACCTTCTGCCGAGGCTGCTCGTCGTCCTCGATTTCGCCACCGCCGGTGAACGGTTCGACGGTGTTGTTCCACTCGGTTTCGATCCACCGGGTGTGCACGGTGAAGCCGTCGTCGTCGCCGATGAACGCCGGATCGCTGACCACCGCCCGGTGAAACGGGATGACGGTGGCAAGGCCCTCCACGTGGAATTCGTCGAGTGCGCGCCGGGCGCGCTCGATGGCCTCGGCGCGGGTGGCTCCGGTGACGATCAGTTTGGCCAGCATCGAGTCGAACTGGCCTCCGATCACCGAACCGGCCACGACACCGGAGTCCAGTCGGACCCCGGGGCCGGTGGGCGCGTCGAATCGGGTGACCGGTCCGGGTGCGGGCAGAAATCCACGGCCGGCGTCCTCGCCGTTGATGCGGAACTCAATGGAGTGCCCGCGCGGGGTGGGGTCTTCGGTGATGGCCAGTTTTTCGCCGTTGGCGATGCGGAACTGCTCGCGCACCAAGTCGATGCCGGAGGTCTCCTCGGTGACCGGGTGCTCCACCTGCAGGCGGGTGTTGACCTCGAGGAAGGAGATCAGGCCGTCCTGGCCGACCAGGTACTCCACCGTTCCCGCGCCGTAGTACCCGGACTCGGTGCAGATCCGTTTGGCCGACTCGTGGATCTCCTTGCGCTGTGCATCGGTGAGGAAGGGCGCCGGCGCTTCTTCGACCAGTTTCTGGAAGCGGCGCTGCAGCGAGCAGTCCCGGGTGCCGGCGACGACGACGTTGCCGTGCTGATCGGCGATCACCTGGGCTTCGACGTGACGCGGCTTATCGAGGTAGCGCTCCACGAAGCACTCGCCGCGGCCGAACGCCGCGATCGCCTCGCGGGTGGCCGACTCGAACAACTCGGGGATCTCCTCGAGCGTGCGGGCCACCTTCATGCCGCGCCCGCCACCGCCGAACGCCGCCTTGATCGCGACCGGCACTCCGTACTCACGGGCGAAGGCCACCACCTCGTCGGCATTCTTGACCGGATCAGATGTACCCGGCACCAGTGGAGCCTGTGCGCGGGCGGCGATGTGGCGCGCGGTGACCTTGTCGCCGAGGTCGCGGATCGACTGTGGGCTGGGCCCGATCCAGATCAGCCCGGCGTCGATGACGGCCTGGGCGAAGTCGGCGTTCTCGGAGAGGAATCCGTAGCCCGGGTGAATGGCGTTGGCACCGGATTTCGCGGCGGCGTCGAGGATCTTGCCGAAGTCGAGGTAGGACTCCGCGGAGGTCTGCCCACCCAGGGCGAAGGCCTCGTCGGCCAGGCGCACATGCGGGGCGTCGGCGTCCGGTTCGGCGTAGACCGCCACACTGCCCAGTCCAGCATCCTGCGCTGCCCGGATCACCCGGACCGCGATCTCGCCGCGGTTGGCGACGAGGACCTTGGAGATGGTCTGGTTCTGAGCGGGCACCGCGCCTCCTGGGGACTCTTAGGATCGCTTTAAGAATAGTGGGTCGCCGGTAGTGTAGTTCGTGCGCCGAATCCGGTTCGGGACGGCACCCCGTGTTCATTCGGGGGCGGCTAGGCGCAAACCGCCACTCCGGTCGACGCCGCGGGAGAGGGGCGGGGCTCAGTCGGTCGCGAACGCCGCCTCGGCATCGCGTTCGAGGTCGACGTAGGCCTTCTCGCTGACGTCGAACGCGACAACCTTGATGGTCCCGCCGGTGAAGGTGCCCGGGTTCTTGTACTTCTGAGACACGTTGTCCCCGCTGTCGTAGCCCACGCACAGGCCGTCGCCGGCGAGGGTGAACTTTCCGATCTGGGCACGCATCGGCCCGCTGGTTACCGGCTTGCCGTTGACAAAAAGCGTTGTGGTGCCGAGGGATTCGCCATACTCACCGGCCTTCTCCCGCTTGAACGACACACCCAGTGTCTGCTTGCCGGGCGCCAACGGCGGTGAGACGAATTCCTGTTCCGGCTTAATGCCCAGGAAGTTGTAGACGTAGTGCAACCGGCCGCCGGAGATGAACATCGTGTGCCCACCGAATCGGGAGCCGTGGGCGAAGATCACGCCCTCCGCATTGGGTGTCAGGTCGACGTTCGCGGCGATGTTGTAGGACTTGCCCCGAATGCTGACCGCCACGCCTTCAGGCACCGGCGCGGTATCGGGGTAGTAGAGGTAGCGGTCCCGCGGCGGTTCGGCTTGCGGCCGCGGGGTGCCGGCCTGTTCGACGGCCGAGCGGTCGTCGAGAGGCAGGACAAAGTTGTTCTTGGCCTCCTCGAACCAGGCGTCGATGAGTTCTTTGACCTTGTCGGGGTACTGCTCAGCCACATTGGTGGACTCCGAGCGATCCTCGGCGACGTGATACAACTCCCAGCGGTCTTTATCGAAATTGCCCTGGTTGCTGATCGGCGCGTGCAGTGCGGCGGCCTTCCAGCCGTCCTGCCAGATGCCGCGCGTACCCAACATGGCGAAGTACTGCCGCTTGCGGGTGGTGGGGGTCTCCGGTTCATCGAAGCTGTAACGCATCGACACCCCGTTGAGCGGGTACTGCTTGATGCCCTTGTACTCCTTGGGCATCTCTAGACCGGCCACATCGAGAACCGTGGCCGCAACATCGGTCGCGTGGTGGTACTGGTCGCGCACCTGACCCTTGGACTTCATCCCCTTCGGCCAGGAGATGATCATCGGATCGCAGGTGCCGCCGGCGAACTGCGCGTAGCGCTTGAACATCTGGAACGGAGTGGAGAAAGCCGTCGCCCATCCGGTGGGGTAATGCTCGTAGGTGTCCGGGCTGCCCAGGGTGTCGATGTACTTCATGTTTTCCGACAACTCGTCGGGATAGCCGTTGAAGAACTTGTTCTCGTTGACCGAACCGTTCGGCGAACCCTCGCCGGAGGCGCCGTTGTCGGCGCAGTAGAACACGACGGTGTTCTCGAGTTGACCGGTCTCGGTGAGGTAGTCGATGATTCGACCGACCTGAGCGTCGGTGTACTCGGAGAATCCGGCGAAGACCTCCGCCATTCGAGAGAAGAGCTTCTTCTCATCGGCATTGAGCGTATTCCACGGCCGCACTGCATCATTGGGTGCCGTCGCCGCAACATCGGCTGGCAGCGGGTTGATCGGCGTCATCTTGGTGCCCTCAGGCAGCACACCCTTGGCGATCATCCGCGGCAGCACCCAGTCCCGGTAGGCCTCGTAGCCGTCGTCGAACTTGCCCTTGTATTTGTCGATGTACTCCTGCGGGGCCTGATGCGGGGCATGGTTGGCGCCCGGGCAGAACCACATGTACCACGGCTTGGACGGATTGGACGACCTCTGGTCCCGCAACATCCGGATCGCATTGTCGGTGAGGTCTTTGGAGAGGTGATAACCCTCTTCGGGGCTGTAGGGCTGCTCGATGAAGCGGTTGTCCTCGACCAGGTCGGGGTACCACTGGTTGGTCTCCCCGCCCAGGAATCCGTAGAACCGATCGAAGCCCTTCTGCAACGGCCACTCGGATTTGCTGCCGCCGCTGGAGACGTCTTCTTCGGGAACGTTGTGGTTCTTGCCGATCCAGAAGGTGCCGTAGCCGTTGTCCTGCAACACCTGCGCGATGGTGGCGCACTGCGCGGGCAGCCGGGCGGCCATGCCGGGAAAACCGTTGGAACCCTCGGTGATCGATCCGGACCGGTTCACATGCTGGCTGCGCCCGGTGAGGAAACAGGACCGGGTAGGTGAGCACAGCGCCGTGGTGTGCCACTGGGAATACATCAGTCCGTTGTCGGCCAGCTTTTGCAGGGTTGGCATATTGACGCGTCCGCCGTAGGGCGACCAGGTGGCCAGGCCGGTGTCGTCGTAGAGCACGACCAAGATGTTGGGTGCGCCCTCGGGCGCCTTCTTCAACTCGAACGGCTTCCAGTCCGGGGTCGAATCACGCACATCCAGTTCGACTTTGCCGTCGAAGCCCTCGTTGATGCCGGTGCCATAGCCGGGCGGGCCGTCGGCGGATCCGCCGCCATCTTTGGAGCACCCGGCGGCGAACACCGACGCCGCGGCCGCGCCCGCGCCGGCCGCGGCCATGCCGCCGAGGAGTTTGCGCCGTGAGAGCCTCGGACCTTCGGTGGCGGGATTGGGCTCGGGGGTTTCCTGGTCCACGGTGGTCCTCTCGGCGCGCTTTTGTCGCGGGTAACTCGCGATATGGGTTATTCAACCAGTTCCGGGGGGCTTCCGTTCGGGGATTGGGAGTAGCTGCTATCCGCCCCGTCGGTGCCGCCGGTGTGACCCACCTGACTTTTTAGGGTCGGTAGGGATCCGGGGTGCCCATCGGTATCAGCGGATGCTCTTTGACGCTCTTCTCGAAGTCGTTCACGACCTTGAGAACCGGTCCGATGACCCACGAGTCGGGTGTCGGTTTCTCCTCCCGCGGATCGGTGAAGAGGTTGTGGATCATCGGCACCGGGAATTTGACCGGCGGGTCGAACATGGTGTCCTGCCGGTAAAAGTGCACCTTCCAGTTGCGCCATTTGACGGCCTGGAGTCGATCGGCACACCACACCGGGAAGCTCTCGCGCGCCGATTTGTCGCTCTTGCCCAGGAAGAAGTCCGATTGATCGAGGCTGTCGAACGGCCTGTCGGTGGGCACTGTCGCGCCGCCGAATCGGGCCAGTGTCGCGAACATGTCGACGCCGTGGATGATCTCGTTGCTTTCCCGCCCCGCCGGAATCTTGCCGGGCCAGCGAACCATGAACGGCACCCGGATACCGCCTTCGAGTGCGGTGAAGTACTGGCCCCGCCACGGCCCGGCCCACCCGTCCCAGGGTCGAATGAACTCGGGGCCGTTATCACTGGTGAAGATGACGATCGTGTTGTCCCGGATGCCATCCCGGTCGACCGCATCGAGGATTTTCCCGACGTTGGAGTCCATCTCCGCGAGCACGTCCGCCCAGTCGCCGTTGCCGGTCCGGCCTTTGAATGCGGGGTTGGGTTCGGTGGGCAGGTGCGGTTGGGTGAGTGCTACATAGGCGAGAAAGGGTTGGTCGGACTTACTCTCCTTGTCGATGTAAGACACCGCGCGGCGGGTGATCTCGGCGTCGATGAGGCGCCGTTGCTCCACGTCGTAGATGCCGAGCGGGCGGCTCTTCTCGCCTTTGCGGCCTTCCATCATCTGCTCGGCCGGCATGATGTCGGGGGACCATCCCGGCGATGACGGCCACAGCGCCTCGTCGGTCGTGCGCGGAATGCCGAACCATTCGTCGAAGCCCTGGTCGTTAGGCAGGCGTCCGTCGTTGCTGCCGAGGTGCCACTTGCCGAAGTAGCCGGTGGCGTACCCCGCGTCGGACAGGGCCTCGCCGATGGTCACTTCCCATTGCGTGAGGCCGTCGGCGACGCCGCCGAACGGAACGGAGTGGGTGCCGGATCGAATAGCCCAGCGACCGGTCATCAGGCTGGATCGACTTGGCGTGCACTGGGTCTCCATGTTGGCGTTGAGGAAACGCGTGCCGTCGGTGGCGAGTGAGTCGATGCGGGGTGTCGGGGCGCCGCGGGTGATGCCGCCGCCGTAAGCGCCGACCTCGCCGTATCCGAGGTTGTCGGCCAGGATAAACACGATATTGGGTTTGGCGGCCTCGCCGAGCGGCCCGGTTTCGCTCAACGGCCGGGTGGGCTTCGACGCGCACCCCGGCGCGATGGCGGCCCCCAGACCTGCGACAGCAATACTGCCGAGGATCCTGCGCCGAGACATCTTGCCCCCGGTGGAGCCACCCTCGGCAACGTCATCTGAACCGGGTGTCAAAGCGCGGCGGCGATCTCGTCGGCGGCTCGTCGGCCTGATCGGATGGCGCCGTCCATGTAGCCGTTCCACACCGGCGAGGTTTCCGCTCCCGCCCAGTGGATGCGACCCACCGGTTCGGACAGCGCTTTGCCGTACTGGGTCCACGCCCCGGCCGTGAGGCGCCCGCCGTAACAGCCGCGGGTGAATTCCTCTTTGTTCCAGTCTTGTTCGAGGAAATCGAATGGTTCCCCCGCGCGGGGGCCGAAGTACTTCACCAGCGCGCCGAGCACAATCTCGCGGCGCTCCTGCGGGCTCAGAGCGCTCGCGGTGCGGGCGTGGGCGCCCTCCAGGAACCCCACCAGCACGCCGCAGGATGAATCGGGCGGGCTGTTGTCGAAGCACACGTTGAAGGCGTCATCGAGGCTCAGCACGTAACCGCTCAGGCCGTCCTCGCGCCAAAATGGTGTGTCGTAGCCGACTTCGAACTTGATCACGGCGCCGGCGGGCATCTGCTGGGTGAGCCCGTCGCGCAGGGCCGGCATCGGGGGCGAGTACCGGATCCGGCCGGCCAGCGTCGGGGGAATTGCGATCACCACCCGCTTCGCACGGACGCTGCCGCCCTCGTACTCCACGGTCACACCGTCGTCGTCGTGGCGGATCGTCCGGACCACGGCGCCCAGGCGCACCCGGTCGCCGAGTGCGGCGGCCATCCGTTCGCTGATCTGGTGGGTGCCCCCGACCACCCGGGAATCCTGGGCGCCGCCTTTGGCGGAGACCAGGCAGGCCATGCTGGTGCCCGATTTGACGTAGAACAAAAAGTGCAGCAGCGACAGTTCTGGTGATTCCGCCGAGAACACCCCCGGCACGACCAGGCGGAAGAGTCGCCGGGCGAGGGGATCCGCGGTGTTCGCGACGATCCAGGAGTCCAGTGTCTGGCTGTCCAGAACCGCGGCGTCCGCGGTCTCCCACGGCGCCTCCAGGTTCACGGTGGTGGCCAAGGACTCCAACAGTTCCAGAAGTCGGCCCACCTCCATCGCCGACTCCAACGGCAAGCCGAAGGTCTCGTCGGAGTAGCGGACAAGGTTGCCGTCGAAGACCGTCAGGCTCTCCCCTTTGACGTGTTGCGGGAACGTTTTCAGGCCCAGCTCGTCGATCAACTCGAGCACCGCATCCTGGGTCGGGCCGACCCATTGCCCGCCCAACTCCACCGGCACGCCGTTGCTCAGGACGCCCCCGAAGGTGCGCCCCGCTACCCGGTCGCGGGCCTCCAGGACGATCACCGACCTGCCGTCGGCGACCAGCGCGCGGGCCGCACTCAGCCCGGCAAGCCCGGCTCCCACCACCACGACGTCGACGTCGGTCATGTCCGCTCCCGGTCAAGTCAGTCAACTGACTGAACTCCTGACCATACGGCCTCTGTGGTGGGCGGGCATGAGGTTCATCGAAAACATCGCCGATCAGTCCCGCGGGCGGCCGTGGCCTTCCCGGACTCCGGTGAGTCCGACGATCATCTCGACCATGGCGTCGAGGTCCCCCCGCGACCGGGACGCGTCAGGGTCGCAGATTCGCTGCAGGATCAACCCGTCCATGACGGCGACCATCATCCGGCCCAGCCGGGCACAAGGCACCGCGGACGTCTCGCCGGCGTTGTCGGCGGCCTCCTGCAACCATTCGGCCACGACAGTGCAGTACCGCTCGTACTGCCAGCGGGCTAGGTCCTCCTGACCGGCGGTCCGCAGGGCGTAGGTGGTCAACTCGTACTGCATGAGTTGCAGATCGCGCTCCTCGGCCACCAGCCCAGACCAGAAAGCGCGCACGCCATGGCGGATCGCGCCCTCGAGTCCACTCCCCAGTTCTACGTCCTCCTTGAGCAGGGCCGCGAGTTCCTCGACCACATCCTCGATCACCGCCCGCAGCAATAGCTCCTTGGACGGGAACACGTACTGCAAAGTGCCCAGGGGAATCCCGGCCTCCTCGGCGATCGCGCGCAGCGAGGTCCGCGCCACCCCGTCGCGCATCAACACGCTTCGAGCTGAGGCCACCAACTGACGCCGCCTTACCGCGGCTTCGACGTACACCATGGGTGCCGGGGACCTAGCTCTCTTCGGTGAAGCTGCGCGTCACCGACGGGTTGACCGTGATGCTTTCGTCGCAACCGAGATCGGCCACCTGCAACAACGAAGCGTCGAGCCGTACGCTCACTGCGTTTCCTTTCACCTACGGACCGGGCCGGCTGGTCAGGGCGCGGAGAAAATCTGTTCCCAGTCGTCCTTCATGCTGACGACGGTCCATCCTCGCTGTGGCGCGTCGGCCAGCGCCTTCACCAGCGTCCCACTGCTCGTAGGGTTCACGTCGTACTGGTACTCGCGGACGGCGTCGGTGTGATGGATGAGCACGCCCAGGCTGGGTTGCGGATTGTCGATCGTGGTGTATTCCAGCATCTGGGTGTCGCCATCGCTGTTGCCGAACGCGATGATTGGGCGCCGGCCGATGAACTGGTGGATGCCCGCGGGCTTACCGGCCTTGTCGTCGACGAACAGGTAGTCGAGTGTCTTGACCAGTACCGGCCCGGTGTCGCGCAACTCATAGGTCACCCGGCCGGTGGAGCCGACGACCTGTTCCGGCGGGATGCCGTAGACGCGTTCGCTCCACGCCCGCATGAAGTCAGCGCCGCCGCCGGAGACGATGAAGGTTTGAAAGTCGTTGGCACGCAGATAGCGCAGTACCTCCTGCATGGGTTGATAGGTGAGTTGGTCGTAGGGCCTTTCGAACCTCGGATGTTCGGCGGTTCCGATCCAGTCCTGCACCCGCGCGGAGAACTCGTCGGTGGTCATGCCGGCGTGGGTCAGGGCGATGATGCGCAGGAGACCCTCGTGGCGCGGGCCCGCGAGCAGTTTCGCGGTATCGCCGGCGAGCAGGGCAGCCACCATCGGGTCCTCTTTGAGGGCGGGTTGTGCGGACACCATCCGGTTGATCTCGTCGACGGCGAAGGCGAGCTGGAACGGGATCGGATTCTCCGGCCACAGGCAGCCGTCATTGTCGAAAACCGCGATGCGTTGCGACACCGGGACGAAGTCGGGCGAACCCTCGTCGGTGGTGCGCTCGACGAAGGACATGATGGCCGCGCGTGCGTCGCCCTCTCTCCAGGACGGCAGCGGGTCCGCGGTGGAACCTCCGCACGCGGTCGACCCCATGATCAGGACCAGAATCACGGCGAGCCAGGTGAACCTCGGTCGACTGGACGTGCGCACGGGTCGTCTCCTTGTCTCCGCGGGTGTCACCCGGCGGCGCGCAACCGCCGTTTGATTCGAGTCAGCATGGCCGACATGCCGCGCAGCCGCAACGGGCTGATCAGAGCTGCCAGTCCCAGCTCGGCGTAGAAGTCGTCGGGCACCGCAAGGATGTCCGCCACCGGTTGACCATCGAGACCGGCAGCCAGGATCGAGGCGAACCCGCGGGTGGTCGGCGCCTCGGCCGGCGCGCTGAAATACAGCCGCACGCTGCCCGGATCGGTGGCGTCGACGTGCAGGAACAGCGGTGACTGGCATTCGGGCACGGGCTCCATCGCGGCCTCGGTGAGATCGGCCGGCAGGCCGGGGAGGTCGTTGGCGAACTCCAGGAGCAGCGCCAGCTTGTCTTGGCCAGCCATCTCGGCGAACTCCGAGACCACCTCGGCCAGTGGCGCAGGCATGCTCACGCCGGCACGGATCCAGGCTGTGCCCCGGTCGCCACCGGCGCCCGAACGGCATTGCCCCACTCCGTCCACGAGCCGTCGTAGTTGCGCACGCCCGGGATGCCGAGCAGATGAGTCAGCACGAACCAGGTGTGGCTGGACCGCTCACCGATCCGGCAGTAGGCGATGGTGTTGTCGCCCGGTTTCACGAAGGAATAGATCTCATCGAGTTCGGCGCGGGACCGGAACCGGCCGGTGTCGTCGGCGGCACGCGCCCACGGCACCGAGACCGCCGACGGGATGTGGCCGCCGCGCAGTGCGCCCTCCTCGGGGTAGTCCGGCATGTGGGTGCGCTCGCCGGTGTACTCCTGCGGCGAACGGACGTCGATCAACGTGGCATCACCCAGTGATGCCAGCACGTCGGACTGATAAGCCCGGATTGGCCCATCACTGCGCTCCACTACGGGGTAACCGGCGGTGGTCGTCTCGGGGACATCCAGGGTGGTGTCGCGTCCCTCAGCCATCCAGAGGTCCCGGCCACCGTTGAGCAGTCGGACATCAGGGTGACCGAACAGGGTGAACACCCACAGGGCGTAGGCCGCCCACCAGTTGCTCTTGTCCCCGTAGATCACCACGGTGTCGTCGCGCGCGATGCCCTTGCGGTTCATCAAATCCGCGAACCGCGCCCCATCGATGTAGTCGCGGACCAGCTGATCGTTGAGGTCGGTGTGCCAGTCGATTTTCACTGCACCGGGGATATGGCCGACGTCGTAGAGCAGCACGTCCTCATCGGACTCGACGATCGCCAGACCGGGCTTGCCCAGATTCTCCGATAGCCAGTCACCGGTGACCAGGCGTTCCGGGTGGGCGTAGTCCTGCAGGGCGGGGCTTGGATCGGGAGGTAGCGGCACGAACTAAGACTACCGATCTACTGGATTGGCTTCCCACAGGTCGCTTATCTGCACAGCCGCTGATTCCAACAGGCGGCGGGTGACGGCCAGGCCCAGTCCCACCACGTTGGACGGATCGCCGTCGACTCCGTCGATGAACCACCCACCCAGTCCGTCGATGGTGAAGGCGCCCGCCACAGTGAGCGGTTCGCCGCTGGCGATGTAGGCACTGAGTTCGGCCTCGGAGGGCACCCCGAACCGCACTGTGGTTACCTCCGCGATGGTCTCGGTATGGACGATCGTCGCGTCGAGCATCCGGATCAGGGTGTGCCCGGTGAAGAGTCGACCGGATTTGCCGGCCATCGAATTCCACTGGCGCCGAGCCTGTTCGGGTGTCTGCGGTTTACCCCGCAGTTCGCCGTCGACGTAGAGCATCGAGTCGCAGCCGATCACGATGCAGTCGGCGCTGACTTCTGTGTCCAGATCTCGGACCACTGCTTGGGCTTTCGCCTCGGCCAGTGCGGTGACCACGGCGGCGGGGTCGGGGCCGTCGCCAAGCTCCGCGATTGCGGCGTCCTCGTCGACGCCGGAGACGACG
>CAIWCQ010000186.1 GCA_903911165.1 uncultured Actinomycetes bacterium
CGAGCAGCACCCACACCACCGGGCCCCAGGACATGCCGAAGGCGACCACGAACAGGTTCGCCGCCACCAGGGCGATCGGCCCTTGCGCACCACTGAGTTGCGGGACGCCGTCCACCTGGGGGGCGGTGCCGAAGATGAACGCCATGGTCGCCAACGTCACCGCCATGCCGGCTGATCCGATCAGCAGCAATGGCTTGCGGCCGATCTTGTCGATCAGCGAAATCGCGATCAATGTGGTGGCGATATTGACGATCGAGGTGATCACCGTGATCACGAAGGACTGGGTCTCGTCGAACCCGACCGCCTCCCACAGCACGTTGGAGTAGTAGAAGATCACGTTGATTCCGACGAACTGCTGGAAGATCGACAAACCCAGACCCACCCAGACGATGCCGTACACCCCGCCACCGGGCTTACGCAGATCTCGCCACGACGGTTTGGTTTCGCCCTGCAGTGTGCCCTGGATGCGGTCGATCGTGATGTCGAGGTTTTTCTCCCCGAGCAACATGGTCAGCACCTTGCGTGCTTCCGGTATGCGATGCCGGGCCACGAGATAGCGCGGCGATTCGGGAATGGTGAAGGCGAGCACCCCGTAGATGATCGCCGGCACCGCCATGATGAGGAACATCCACCGCCAGGCCTCAAGGCCCAGCCACAGGTCCTTGCTCGCACCGCCTGCCAGGTGGGCGAGCAGGTAGTCGATGGCGAGGGAGACGAAGATCCCCGTCACAATGGCCAGTTGCTGCAGCGATCCGAGCCGGCCGCGGATCCGCGCAGGCGAGGTCTCGGCGATATATGTCGGTGCGATCACCGAGGCGACGCCGACGCCGATACCGCCGACGATGCGGAACAGCACGATCATCTCCACGCTGCCGGCCAGGCCGGTGCCGATGGCGCTGATGAAGAACAAGACAGCGGCGATTTTCATCACCGATATTCGGCCGATCCGGTCGGCGAGTCGGCCCGCCGTCATGGCGCCCGCGGCAGCTCCGAGGAGTGCCGAGGCGACGGCGAAACCCAGTGCGGCATTGTTGATACTGAAGTGGCTCTGGATCGAGGCCACCGCGCCGTTGATCACCGCGCTGTCGTAGCCGAACAGCAGACCGCCGAGTGCGGCGACTGCTGCGATCCGCACCACGCCGCGCCCGGAGAATTCCTCGTCCTCGAACAGTGCCGGTGCGTCGTTTGTTGGGCCTTGGCCAGCCATCTTGGAGTCCTTTCCGCCGTGCCGCCTAGCAGGGCCATAACGATGGCACAGCGAACGCAGACAAAAGGCCATATTGGCCACTCGCGTTCACTCGCCGGAAACCCAATGCTCAGGATAGGGACTACTGCGGAGGTGGCTCTAGCTGGGCATAAATATCGCGCAGACCGGCCACGCTCACGCCGCGAAGCGACCTCAGGTGGCGGCGCCGTGGACTGGCCGGAACCTCGACGTCATTGGGAACCACCAGGACCGGACAGCCGGCACCCTCGGCCGAGGCCGCCCCGGTGACCGAGTCCTCCACGGCAAGGCACTGCGCCGGTGCGAATCCCAGCAACTCGGCGGCCCGCTGGTAGGCATCCGGCGCCGGCTTGCCACGTGCCACCTCGTCGCCGCACACGCTGACCGTGAAGTAATGCCGGCCGATGCTGTCGAGCGCTCGTTCGGTCAGCACTCGGCGGGTGTTGGTCACCAGCGCCATCGGCACGGCTGCTTCAGCAAGACTGCCGAGTAGGTCACGGGCGCCCGCGCACCACGGCAGTCCGCCTTCGAAAAGTTCCGCCGTGTAGTCGTGTAGCCAGTCGACGGTGGACGCCATGTCGGCCGGGTCGGGTTCGAGACCTAGGTCGGCGTAGACGATCCGCATGACGCTTTCTGCGGTGCCGCCGACGGTCGCCTCCCGCGCCGCCGGAGTCAGTTCGCCGCCAAAGCGTGAGTAGAGCTCCCGCAGCGCAACGTGCCAGAGCTTCTCGGAGTCGACCAGCGTGCCGTCCATGTCGAAGAGCACTGCGCGCATGGCGGTGATTGTGTCACTGAAAAGATTGTGTCACCGAAAAAAGATTGTGTCACTGAAAACTTGTCAGACCGAAGTGCAATGCTCAAGCCATGTCCTCGACCGCAACGTCACCCGATGTCGACGTCACTCCCGGTGAGCGACTCGACGTCCTCTTCGAGCAGCTTTCGGAGTTGACCGGTCAGCGCAATGCGATCGATGGCCGCATTGTCGAGATCATTGCCGAGATCGACAGTGCCGGACTGTGGGGCGCTACCGGGGCTCGATCAGTCACCGCCCTGGTGGCCTGGAAGACCGGCACCTCGCACGGCAATGCCGCTGCCCTTGCGAACGTGGCCCACCGGCTGGAATCGTTTCCCCGCTGCGCCCAGGGCCTGCGGGAGGGCCGACTGTCGTTGGACCAGGTCGGGGTGATCGCCGCACGCGCAGGTGACGGGTCCGATGCGCATTACGCGCAGCTGGCCGAGGTCGCGACAGTCAGCCAGTTGTGCACCGCAATCAAGCTGGAGCCGCGCCCCGATCCCGGCCCGCGGCCCGATCCGCAGCCCGCGATCACCAAAACCAGCGATGGCGCATTCGACTTCTGGCGGATCACCCTGCCGCACGTCGAATCGGCCACCTTCGAAGCCGCCCTCCAGTCTCACCGCGACGCGCTGATCGCCCAGTGGAAACACGACCGGGAACAGGACGATGCCGGTGGGAACGCGCCCCCGATGCCGACGGGCCTCGATGCGTTCCTGCGGCTGGTGGAGACCGGGTGGGATGGTGAGGTTCAACGCCGGCCCCATGGACAGCGCACCAACGTGGTGGTGCACCTCGACGTCGACCGGAAGATCGGCGCACTGCACCTCGGCCCACTGCTGCCAGAGTCCGAGCGGCAGTATCTGACCTGCGATGCCACCTGTGAAGTGTGGTTCACCCGCGACGGCGAAGTGATCGGCTCGGGCCGAACCACCCGCACGATCAGTCGTCGTCTGCGCCGCGTGCTCGAGCACCGCCACCGTACCTGCGCCGTCCCCGGCTGCGGAGCCACCCGCGGCCTGCATGCCCACCACATCCAGCACTGGGAGAACGGCGGGCCGACCGAACTGCACAACCTGGTGTTGCTATGCCCCTACCACCACCGGCTGCATCATCGAGGCATCATCACCATCACCGGGCCCGCTAGTCGCCTCGTCGTGACCGACAGCGACGGCGACGAACTGAGCCCCGGATCGTTGGCCCGCCCGCCCAGTGGTCCACCGCCATCCGTCGCGCCCTGCCCCGGCCCGACGGGCGAGCGGGCCGACTGGTGGTGGTACGACCCCTTCCAACCGCAAGCCCCGCCGCCGGGATACTGAGGATGAGCCTGGGCCCAATTCGGGGGGACCTCAATCCTCCGGGTTGTAGCCGAGGTTGGGGCCGAGCCAGCGCTCGGCTTCGGCCAATGTCCAGCCCTTGCGCTTTGCGTAGTCGGCCACCTGGTCCTGGGCCAGCCGGCCGACCACGAAGTACTGCG
>CAIWCQ010000187.1 GCA_903911165.1 uncultured Actinomycetes bacterium
CGCCGGCAGCGCGGCGTGGCCGATGCCCGGGTGGCGCGACGGTTTCTACCCCGCGTGGCGGGCCCTGGCCGGCCGGGACCGCAGCCTGTCCCGCTCGGCGCGGACCGCGCTGCGTTCCCTCCCCGAACGCGCCGACGACGCCGTCCTCCAGGCGCTGCACCTGCTCGGCATCGAACCCGGCGGACACCGCGCATACCTACAAGCCCATCTGACCCGGCTACCGGGATGGGCGGCGCACATGCGCTGGCGCAGCGAGCAGCGGGCAGGGGAAGACCTGCTGGCCTACCTCGCGGTCCGACTCACCTACGAGGCGTTGCTGCTACCCGCCGCGGACTTGCTCGAGAACCCTGCACCGCAGCGGCCCGCCCGGCAATCCCCATCGCCGCTGGACCGCGCCGACACGGTGCTCGAAGCCCTGGGCGTGACCGGTAGCGATACGACCATGCGGGCCGCGGTGGCCGCGGTGCTGTCAGCAATGCCGGTGACCGAACGGGGCGTGGTGTGGTTGGCGGCCTACGAGACGAGCTACCGCGACGCATTGCTCGCCGCGCTGGACCGGCCGGGACCGGCGCAGACCAGTGCGCGCCCCGATGCGCAGGTGGTGTGCTGCATCGATGCGCGGTCGGAAGGGTTGCGCCGACACCTCGAAACCCACCCCGGCTACGACACGCTGGGCTTCGCCGGATTCTTCGCCGTCGCGATCCGCTTCACCGACCTCGCCGGCGGCGCGGCCAGCGACCTTTGCCCCGTGCTGCTGAACCCGACCCACACCGTCACCGAACAACCCACACCAGGCGGGAAAACCGCCGCAGCGCGACGACTGGCCGGCCTGCGCGCGTTGGCCGGTGCCGAGGCAGCCTTCCACGGCGCCAAGGACAACCCGATGGGACCGTTCGTCCTGGCCGAAGCCGCCGGATGGGCGGCCGCACCGCTGGCCGCAGCGAAAACCCTCGCCCCCCGATCCAGCGGGGCCTTACGCCGGCGGCTGCACACCCGCACCGCCCCACCCGCACCCAGCCAGGTCGACCTGCACGACGGGTTCCCGCCACCGGAACGGGTGCTCTTCGCGCAGGTCGCGTTGACCACCATGGGCCTAACCGACCGGTTCGCCCGGCTGGTCGTGCTGTGCGGGCACGGCAGCAGCACCGAGAACAACCCCTACCAGGCCGCACTGGACTGCGGCGCCTGCGGCGGTCACCGCGGCGGTCCCAACGCCCGCACCGCCGCAGCGATACTCAACGATCCGAGCGTGCGCACCGGCCTGCGCGAACGCGATATCGACATTCCCGCCGACACCTGGTTCGTCGCCGCCGAACACGACACCGCCACCGACACTGTCACCCTGCTGGACCGCCACTTGATCCCGGCCAGCCACCACGACGACACCGACCGAGTCGGCGCCGCCCTGGCCGCCGCGGGCGACGCACTGGCCGCCGAACGCTGTGCCGCCCTGCCCGGCGCCCCGGGCAGGACCGGATCCTCGGCTCGCGCAGCGGCACGACATGTCGCCGCCCGCAGCACCGACTGGGCGCAGGTCTACCCGGAATGGGGACTGGCCG
>CAIWCQ010000188.1 GCA_903911165.1 uncultured Actinomycetes bacterium
CGGAGTCAGGCTTCTCCCGACCTCCGTCGGCGTCAGACATCAGTATCGACATCGAGCGAGACAGGCATGTCGGCCTGCGGCGCCCTGGAGAGTCTGGCGAACCGAGGCTCGCTGTCCAGGCTTTCGCTCAAGTCGTCGATCACATCGACGTCGGGCAACAGCGGCGCGATGTCGGGCAGTTCGGCCAGCGACGCCAGCCCGAGACGCTCCAGGAAGAGTTCCGTGGTGGAGAACATCGCCGCGCCGGTGTCGGTGTCGCTGCCGGCTTCGGTGATCAGTCCGCGCGCCAGCAGAGTGCGGATCACCGCGTCCACGTTGACCCCGCGTACCGCACTAACTCTGGCCCGAGTCACCGGCTGGCGGTAGGCGACCACCGCGAGGGTCTCCAGGGCGGCGCGGGTCAGCTTGGATCTGGCACCATCGAGCAGCAGTCGCTCGACGTAGGGCGCGAACCGGGCCCGGGTGTACATCCGCCAGCCGCCGCCGGCCTCCCGCAGGTCGATCCCGCTCCCACGGGCCGCGAACTCCCCGGCCATCCGGCCCAACGCGTCGTTGATTCGGTACACCGGCTGCTCGGTCGCCGACGCCAGCGTCTCAGCACTGACCGGGGTGTCGACCACCAGCAGCAGCGCCTCCAGCACCCGACGCAGATCGTCGTCGTCGAGTTCCCCCAGTTCGGCGACGTCATCATCGGCGACTACATCGTCGGTAGCGTCATCGTCGGCGACGTCATCGTCGGCGGCTACATCGTCGGTAGCGTCATCGTCGGTGACAAGCTCATCGGCCAGCGCTTCTTCGCTCACGGATTCACTCACCGACTCACTCTTCCCACTCGGCCCGGACCAGGTCCTCATTGATCACCTGATCGCCGGTCCACGAAACCTGAAGCACACCAAGCGGTTCTGATTGCTCGAATGCTACCGTCCGGGCCCGATACAACTCGAGCAGCGCCAGGAACCGCCCGACGATCTCGATGGTCTCGGTGCAATCGGCCACCAGTTCGGTGAACGACGCCCAGTGCCCGACTCCCCGGCCCTCGAGGAACCTCAGCAGTCGCTCGGCCTGCTCCGGTACCGACACCCGGGACACGTGCAAGTGGTCGGTGGACACCACCGGAACCGGGCGCGGGGTGAACGTCGCCGCGGCGATCTCGGCGAAACTCTTCGCGTCGACACCGATCATCACCTCGGGCAACAGGTCGGAGAACTCTTCCTCCAGGGCCACCGCCCGCGGATAACTGCGCAGCGCAGCGGCCTCCAGTTCGGCGAACATCCCCGCCACATGCTTGTAGGCCCGGTACTGCAACAGGCGCGCGAACAACAGGTCACGCACCTCCAGCAGAGCGAGGTCCTCCTCATCGGCCACCTCACCGGCCGGCAGCAGGCGGGCCGCTTTGAGGTCGAGCAGGGTGGCGGCGATGACCAGAAACGTCGTGGTCTCGTCGAGTTCCATCACCCGGCCGATCTCGCGGGTGTAGGCGATGAACTCGTCGGTCACCGTGTGCAGGGCGACTTCGGTGACGTCGAGGCGGTGGGCGAAGATCAACTGCAACAACAGGTCGAACGGACCCTCGAAGTTGCTCAGCGTGACGTGGAAACCCTTATCGGCACTCTTCTCGGCACCGATCTCCGGTGCGACTTGTGTGCTCACTTGCCGAAGCGGTCGATGACCTCGCGGGCCAACGCGCGGTAAGCCTGTGCGCCACCGGATTTCGGCGCCCAGCTGATTATGGGTTCGCCGGCGACGCTGGTCTCGGGGAACCGGATGGTGCGGGCGATCACGGTGTCGAAGAGCAGGTCGCCGAACCGTTCCAGAACCCGGGCCATCACCTCGCGGGCGTTAACGGTGCGGTTGTCATAGCGAGTCACCACGATTCCGCTGATCTCCAGCTTGGGATTGAGCCGATCCCGAACCTTGTCGACGGTGTCGGTCAGCAGCGCGAGCCCGCGCAGCGAGAAGTATTCGCACTCGGTCGGGATGATCACGCCGTCGGAGCACGCCAATGCATTGACCGTGAGCAGACCCAACGACGGCTGGCAGTCGATCAGCACGTAGTCGTAGCGGTCCAACACCGGCCGTAACGCCCGGCCGAGGGTTTGCTCCCGGCCGACTTCGTTGACCAACTGGATCTCCGCCGCGGACAGGTCGATATTGCTGGGGATCAGATCCAGGCCGGCGACCCGGGTGGGGATCAGCACCTCGTCGATCCCGACCCGCGGCTCGATCATCAGGTTGTGCACGGTGTGGGCCAGTTCGTAGTGCGGTACCCCAAGCCCGGCCGACAGCGCGCCCTGCGGGTCGAGGTCGACCAGCAGCACCTTGCGGCCGTACTCGGCCAGCGCCGCGCCCAGGTTGATGGTGGAGGTGGTCTTGCCCACCCCGCCCTTCTGGTTGCACATCGAGATCACCGCCGCCGGGCCGTGGCTGGTCAGCGGCAGCGGTTCGGGGATAGCGCGAGGGGGGCGGCCGGTCAGACCGATCGGCGCTTCGTCACGCTCGTCGGTCACGCGGCTACTCCCACGCGGGCCATCGGGGACGGGTGACTCGGCGGCGTGGCGAACATCGGCGCAAAGTCTAGCCACCGACGTCCTCTACCGTGGTCACATGGCCCTCAAAGTCCGCCTGCCCTTTCTGCGCTGGTCGGTCCTGCGACTCGCGGCGGGGGTCCGGAACATCTCCCGGACCGGGCAGGTCGGCGACGGCCGGGAGGCCGCAGCGGTGGACTACGTACTGCGCCACGCCCGCGCCGGGGACCTCGACGACGTGATTGCCACCATCGACCGCTTCGCCTATCAGGAGTCCATCCTGATTAACGTCGGCGATGAGAAAGGCCTGCTCCTCGACGCC
>CAIWCQ010000189.1 GCA_903911165.1 uncultured Actinomycetes bacterium
CACAAGGTTCGCGATCTGCTGCCGCCCATCATCGAGAAGGTTCAGGGCACCGGGCATCAGGTCATCTGGCAGTGCGACCCCATGCACGGCAACACCCACGAGTCATCGACGGGCTACAAGACCCGCCACTTCGACCGGATCGTCGACGAGGTGCAGGGCTTCTTCGAGGTGCATCGGGCGTTGGGCACCCACCCCGGCGGGATCCACGTCGAGATCACCGGGGAGAACGTCACCGAATGCCTCGGCGGCGCCCAGGACATCTCCGACACCGACCTGTCCGGTCGCTACGAAACCGCGTGCGACCCGAGGCTGAACACCCAGCAGAGTCTGGAGTTGGCGTTCCTGGTCGCGGAGATGCTCCGCGAATAGGCATCAGCGGAGATGCTCCGCGAATAGGCAACCCCATTGCTGCCGCCGTCTGCGCGGGTGTCAGCGGCCGATAAGGGCATTGATGTTCACGCCGAGTCCCCATCCCGCCAGGGCTACCAGGCCGGTGAGCACGAACACGGTGAGTACCCAGAAGGCCAGCACGCGCCGGGAGCGCTGCCGTGCCCAAGCGAATTCGTCGATATCGATTCCCGCGAATTGTCTTGGCGGGGAGTCGGATTCATCCCCTCCATCGGCGCGGACCACTTCAGTTTCGGCATCCGCATCGGAGGCCGGGACGGGCTGCCAGTCTTGCGGTCCGCGGGTCAGTTGGCGGGTCGGGCGCCGAACCGGTGTCGCGCTCGCCGCGGCGGTGTGTTGAGCGGAGTTCCTTGGCGCCGGCACCCGGAATTGCGGCAGGGCTAATTCCTCGGCGATCGCATCCAACTCGGCGCCCATCGCGGCAGCGTCAGTGAACCGTGCATCCGCTTGGCGGGCCGTCGCCCGGGCGATGAACGCGTCGAACTGGCCGGGCACCCCGTCGATCACCGAACTGGGCGACGGCACATCCTGGTCGAGGCGCCGATTAGCCACGGTGATCGCACTGTCGCCTGTGAAAGGTGTTGCGCCGGTGAGAAGTTCGAATGCCATGATGCCAGCCGAGTACACGTCGCTGCACGGTCCAGTGTCGGTACCGAGTACCTGCTCAGGCGACAGATAGGCGGCTGTGCCGAGGATGACGCTGGTGGAGGTGACCCCGGCTTCTGCGACCGCCCGCACCAGACCGAAGTCGACCAGCTTCACCTCGCCGTCATCGGAGATCAGCACATTCTCAGGCTTGATATCGCGGTGTACCAACCCGGCTCGATGTGCAACCCCCAATCCGCCGAGCAGCGGCCGCAGCACGGCGACGACGGCATGCGGCGGCATCGGGCCCCGCTCGCGCAAGAGTTCCCGCAGGGTGCCTCCCTCGATGAGTTCCATCACCAGGAACGGGTGTGCGGGGTCGTTGCCCTGGTCGTAGATGGCAACCAGGCCGGGGTGCTTCAGGCTCGCAATCGCGCGGGCCTCACGATGGAATCGGGTGAGGAACTGGTGGTCACCGGCATAGCGGGCATCCATCACCTTCAATGCAACCGGCCGGCCGAGTCGAACGTCGAGCCCGCGATAGACCGTCGACATTCCGCCGTTGGCAATCCTGGCCTCAATGCGATAACGGCCGTCGAGTAACGCACCGACGAGCGGATCAGTCGTCACCGATTCATCCTAGATCCGCGGGTGTCGTCCGGCATCCAACCGCGATCGGACTCCCAGCCGCCTTAGGATGCTCCCGTGAGCACCATTCCGGCCAGTGATGACGTCCTCGATGCGGGAGAACCGGTCTACGACCTGCCGACGGTGGCCGAACTCTTGCAGATACCGGTGACCAAAGTGCATCAGCGCCTCCGGGACGGCCAACTGGTGGCGGTGCGCCGCAACGGCATCCCGGTGGTGCCGCGGCTGTTCTTCACCGAGGGCGGCGAAGTGACCAAACCGCTCCCGGGACTCCTCGCGGTGCTGCGCGACGGTGGTTTTGCAGACACCGAGATCATGCGCTGGCTGTTCACCGC
>CAIWCQ010000190.1 GCA_903911165.1 uncultured Actinomycetes bacterium
CGATCGAGTTCTCCGACTTCATGCGGCTGACGCTCTCGGCCGAGGAGCAGGCGTGGCTGTTCGGCGCGTTCGCGTTGGCGTTCGCGATCAAGGTGCCGGTGTTCCCGCTGCACACCTGGTTGCCGGACGCGCACGTGCAGGCGCCGGCGGCGGGCTCCGTGGTGCTGGCGGGCGTCCTCCTGAAGATGGGGACGTACGGCCTGATGCGGATCTCCTTCCCGGTCTTCCCCGACGTGACGGTGTATTTCGCCCTCCCGATGGCGATCCTCGGTGTGATCAACATCATCTACGGCGCCCTGTGCGCGATGGCGCAGTCCGACCTGAAGAAGCTGGTCGCCTACTCCTCCGTCAGCCACATGGGCTTCTGCCTCCTCGGCATGGCGGCGCTGACGCCGCTGGGGATGGTCGGCGCGTCGATGCAGATGTTCTCCCACGGCATGATCACCGCCATGCTCTTCTTCCTGGTCGGCGTGGTCTACGACCGGGCGCACCACCGCCAGATCGACGGCTTCGGCGGCCTGGGCGTCGTGGTTCCCGTCTACACCGCCTTCATCGGCTTCGCGTTCTTCGCGTCCCTGGGGCTGCCCGGACTGTCGGGCTTCATCGCCGAGCAGATGGTCTTCCTCGGTTCCTTCCAGGTGTTCCGGACCCTGGCGATCATCGCGGCGCTGGGGATCATCTTCGTCGCCGCGTTCCACCTCTGGGCGCTGCAGCGGGTCTTCCTGGGGCCGCTGAACCCGAAATACGCCCTCCTCGAGGAGATCAACGCGCGGGAGATCTTCTGCCTGGCGCCCCTGGTGGTCCTGATCACGATCGTCGGCGTCTGGCCGATGCCGGTGCTGGACCTCATGAACGCCTCCCTGGTGCGGCTGGTCGACCTCGTGAAGGCGGTGATCTGATGCGACGCCGTATTTGTGAAAGGGGCCACTAGTGTTTCTAGGCAACCTCGCCAGCGTGAAGTACTTCCTGCCGGAGTTCGCCGTCACGGCGACGATCCTCCTGCTGGTCGTGCTCCACGTGGTCACGAAGAGCCCCCGGTCCACCGCCTCCGGGTTCCTGTCGCTCCTCGGCGTGGGGGCGGCGATCCTTCTCGCGGGGGTTGCGCCGGCGGGGGCCGGCCGGTCGATCTTCGAGGGGATGGTGGCCCACGACGGGTTCGCGGTCTTCTTCAAGGTCCTGACGGCCCTGGCCACCCTCGTGGTGATCTTCATGTCGATGGACAGCAGGGACCTGGCCGGCCGGAGCCAGGCGGAGTATTACATCTTCCTGCTCTCCACCCTGCTCGGGATGTTCCTGCTCTCCTCGGCGACCGACATCGTGATGTTGTACCTGGCGCTGGAGCTGGTCTCCATCCCATCGTACCTGTTGGCGGGGTACCTCAAGGGGCAGGAGCGTTCCACCGAGGCCGCGATGAAGTACGTGGTGTACGGGGCCACGGCGTCGGGCGTCATGATCTACGGCTTCTCCATCCTTTTCGGGCTGACCGGCTCCACCCAGGTCGCGGAGATCGGGCGGAGCCTGGCGGCCGGGAAGGCGACGCTGCCCATGCTGCTGGCCGCCGTGATGGTGGCCGTGGGGTTCGGGTACAAGATCGCCGCGGTGCC
>CAIWCQ010000191.1 GCA_903911165.1 uncultured Actinomycetes bacterium
GTCCGGCGCTGTGGAGCCAGGACAGCAGGCCCGAGGGTTACTCCTGGATCGACGCCAACGACTCGGCCAGCAATGTGTTCAGCTTCCTGCGCTGGGGTGCCGACGGCTCGGTGCTGGCCTGTGTCTTCAACTTCGCCGGATCCGAGCACGCCCACTACCGGCTCGGGTTGCCGCACGCCGGCACCTGGCGCGAGGTGCTCAACAGCGACGCGACCGTCTACAACGGCTCAGGTATCGGCAACCTCGGCACCGTGCACGCAGTTGAGGACCCGTGGCACGGCCGGCCGGCCTCGGCCCGGCTGGTACTGCCGCCGACGTCGGCGGTCTGGCTGGAGCCCTGCTGAACCTCGGGTGAACGCCCGCGAGCTCAGTACAGCGCGTTGGCCAGGCCGCGGCGCCCGGCAACCACTTCGGGATCAGCGGGGTCGAAAAGTTCGAACAACTCGACCAGACGCGTGCGCACCCGGATGCGCTCGTCGCCGGAGGTGCGCTTGATCAACCCGATCAACCGGCTAAACGCACCGGCGACATCCTGAGCGAGGATCTGCGCGTCGGCGGCGGCGAGGGCCGCATCGATGTCGTCCGGCGCTGCGCCGGCGACCGCAACCGAATCCGGCGCCACACCGGAGGCCCGCTGCAGGAAAGCAATCTGGCGCAGCGCGCCCCTGGCCTCGGAGTGGTTCGGATCGCCATCAAGGATCGCCTGATACGCCGTCGACGCGGCGTCGAAGTCACCGCCGTCGAGCAATTGCCGGGCCGCGTCCAGTGCCGGGTCGGCGGGTTGCTCCGCGGGTCCGGCCTCGCCGCCAAGTTTTCCCGCGGTCGCGGCGAGCAGGGAGTCGACCCAGCGCCGCAGGTGATCGGGTGGCTGCGCACCTTCGAAGCTCGCCAACGGCTGCCCGCCGGCCAGTGCCACCACCGTCGGCACCGCCTCGACACCGAACATCGAGGCCACCCGCGGCGCAGTGTCGACGTTGACCGTCGCCAGCGACCACTTGCCGCCATCGGCAGCGCACAGCGCCGACAATGCATCGGCGAGTTGAATGCAGACGTCGCTGCGCGGCGACCACAGCAGAACCACGACCGGGACCTCCCCGGAGCGCAGGAGAACCTCGGCTTCGAAGTTGGCTTCGGTCACCTCTACGGCACCGGGGATACCACCCGCGGCGCCACCCGCCGAACCCTGCGCAGGCTGCTTGAGACCGGAAAGGTCGACCGCCCCGGTCATCACCGGCGACGTTCTCGGACGAGGACGAGTCACGGCCAAGAGTCTGTCATGTCGGCGCCGCGCGGTGCCCGCCGCGTCGCGGTAGGATGACGTTCACTTGAGGCAATCGAAACGGAGCAATGATGGCCAGGTTCGCAGCGACACTGCTGGCGGCAATAGCGGCAGCAGGTTCGATCGTCACGGCATCGGCGGCCCAAGCCGACGTCCGGGATCCATTTGACCCCTACGGCGTCGGCGGCTACGGCGGAATCGGCAGTCCACTCGGCCCCGTCGCGGGTCCGGTGGGCCCGGTGGGCGTCGGGGGCGTCGGCCCTGTCCTCGGCCCGGTCGGCCCGGTGGGCGTCGGTGGCGTCGTCGGCCCTGTCGGGGTTGATCCCGTCGTGGACGCCGCCGTTCGTTACGCCATTCCCTACGGCTACCCGTTGGGGCCCGCGTTCCCCGGTGAGCTTCCGTGCTTCACCCCCGCCGGGCAGCCTTACTACACCCCGTACCTGGAGCCCTGCCTGTGCTTCGCCCCCACCGGGGACGTCATTCCCTGCTGATCGGGCAACGGGGCTGATCGGGCTACCGGCCCGGTAGTCGGTATGACGAACGTCACACAGCGACAGTTTCGGGATGCCAGCAAACTTCCGGTGCTCGCGCGCAGCGGCTAACCGGTGCGCAAGATCAGCGCGTCGCCCTGGCCCCCGGCCCCGCACAGTGCGGCCACCGCGTAGCCGGAACCGCGACGGGAGAGTTCCAGCGCCGCATGGAGGGTAATGCGAGCGCCGGACATCCCGATCGGGTGGCCCATCGCGATCGCACCGCCGCTGCGATTGACCCTCTCCGGGTCGACGCCGAGTTCGCGTGTCGAGGCCAATGCGACGGCCGCGAAGGCCTCGTTGATCTCGATCACGTCCAGCTGATCGGCCGAGATGCCCTCCCGCGCGATCGCCTTTTTGATGGCGTTGGCAGGCTGTGACTGCAGGGTGGAGTCCGGCCCGGCCACCACGCCGTGCGCGCCGATCTCGCACAGCCATGTCAGGCCGAGGCCTTGAGCCTTTGCCTTGCTCATCACCACGACGGCGCAGCCTCCGTCGGAGATCTGCGACGCAGAGCCTGCGGTAATGGTCCCGTCGCTGCGGAACGCGGGTTTGAGAGCGGCCAGCGACTCAGCGGTGGTGTTGGCCCGAATGCCCTCATCCTCGCCGAAGGTGATCGGATCACCTTTGCGCTGTGGGATTTTCACCGCCACGACCTCGTCGACGAACACGCCGTCCTTCCACGCCGCAGCCGCCTTGCGGTGCGATGCGGCGGCAAGCTCATCCTGCTCGAGGCGGGTGAAGCGGTCGACGTCGTTGCGCAGTTCGGTCAGCGCACCCATCGGCTGGTCGGTGAACACGTCGTGCAGCCCGTCGTAGGCCATGTGGTCGAGCATCACCACATCGCCGTACTTGTGGCCGGCCCTGCTGTCCATCAGAAGATGTGGGGCGCGGGACATGGACTCCTGACCGCCGGCGACGACGACGTCGAACTCGCCGGCCCGGATGAGTTGATCCGCCAGTGCGATGGAGTCGATGCCGGACAAACACATCTTGTTGATGGTCAGCGCGGGCACGTCCCAGCCGATCCCGGCGGCCACCGCCGCCTGTCGGGCCGGCATCTGCCCCGCGCCAGCGGTCAGTACCTGTCCCATGATCACGTACTCGACCATCGACGCCGGCACACCCGCCTTCTCCAGTGCCGCGCGGATGGCGACGGCACCCAGATCGCTTCCGGAGAAATCCTTGAGCGACCCCATCAACCGGCCGATAGGGGTCCGCGCTCCAGCAACGATCACCGAGGTCGTCATTTGTGCCTCCGGGGCGGTTGGTTGCGGGCCGATCTCGCCGACCCGCTACTGGCGTTTGCGGCCCTCAGGTTACCGTTGAAACATGACTACCGAGCACCTAGATGCCCGCCCGTTGCTGGCGAGCGCGCTGGTGACCGCGATCGACCACGTCGGCGTCGCGGTGCCGGACCTCGACAAGGCCGTCGCGTGGTACCACGACTTCCTCGGGATGATCGTGGTGCATGAAGAGGTTAACGCCGACCAGGGCGTCCGCGAGGCGATGCTCGCGGTTCGCGGGGCACCGGCCGGCAGTTCGCAGATTCAGTTGATGGCGCCCCTCGACGACACCTGCACGATCGCCAAGTTCCTCGACAAGCGCGGCCCGGGTATCCAGCAGTTGGCCTGCCGGGTCAGCGATATCGACGCCCTTTCCGCGAGCCTCCGCGACAAAGGCATTCGGCTGCTCTACGACGAGCCGCGGCGCGGGACGGCGAACTCCCGAATCAACTTCATCCATCCCAAGGACGCCGGTGGCGTGCTGGTGGAACTTGTGGAGCCGGCCCAGCACTAGGCCTCAGGACCACTTGCGGGTGGGTCGGCGATTGGCCCGATTAGCCCAGCATGCAGTGTGCCAATGCCTGCGGTCATCGCCGTCGGGATCGTCGATTCGCACCACCACCACGTGCGCCGTGCCGGGCCGGATCTCATGGTCACAGCCCGGGCAGCGGTAGGTCTTAGTTGCCCGCGCACCCGGCACCGGACGGACTTCATACTCGTGGCCATCCGCGCCTGCTTCCACCCGACGCGGCGACGGTATCGGTGGCGGCCCGGCCCCCGGCCGCCGTTCTGATCGTCGCCGGGGTGCCATTAGAACAGCCGGAATTCGTCGCTGTCCAAACCACGCATCACGTCGTAATCCAATGTCAGACAACGGATCCCGCGATCGGCCGCGAGGGTGCGAGCTTGCGGCTTGATCTGCTGGGCGGCGAATACGCCGGCGACGGGCGCCAACAGGGTGTCCCGGTTCAGCAACTCGAGATAGCGGGTCAGCTGCTCGACTCCGTCGATCTCGCCGCGGCGTTTGATCTCGACTGCCACCGAGTGGCCTTGCGCATCGCGGCACAGGATGTCCACCGGACCAATCGCGGTCATGTACTCGCGCCGGATCAGGGTGTAGCCCTCCCCCAGAAGGTCGATGTGTTCGGCCAACAGTTCCTGCAGGTGAGCCTCGACGCCGTCCTTGACCAAACCCGGGTCGATGCCCAACTCATGGCTGGAGTCATGCTCGATCTCCTCGATCGTGATCCGCAGTTGTTCCCCCGACTTGTTTTCGACAACCCAGACCGACAACTCGTCCTCGGTGGCCTCGGTGAGTCGACACGGTGGACTCATCCAGTTCAGCGGCTTGTACGCCCGATCGTCGGCGTGGATGCTCACCGATCCGTCGGCCTTGATGAGCAGCAGCCGACGGGCCGAGGGCAGGTGAGCGGTGAGCCGGCCGAGGTAGTCCACCCTGCACTGGGCGATCACGAGTCGCACCAAAACAGCTTAGGTGGCCGCCGACGAATTAGGCTGACGCCACCATGACGTCCACACCGAGCGTGGCGCAGCGGCTGGGCCGCGTTCTCGAGCGGGTCACCCGTCAGAGCGGACGGCTGTCCCGAACGCCGGCCTACGGGTCGCTCCTGTTGGGCCGGGCCTCCGAGGGCACCGCCCAGCGCCGATTGAGGATCCAGACCATTCTCACCGTGTTCATCCTGGCGGTGAACGTGATCGGAATCGCGCTGACACTTCTGCTGGTGGTGATCGCCTTCCCGGAACCCAGTGTGTTCGACGACGTACCGCACTGGCTGCCGTTCATCGTCACGCCCGGCTATATCGTCGCGGCGGTGGCAGTCGGCACCTGGTGGATCCATTTCCGGACCCTGAAAGATCTGCGCTGGGCGATCGAGGCCCGCACCCCCACCCCTGCCGAGCAGCGCAGCGCATTCATGACGCCGTGGCGAATCGCCGTCGCGCACGTCGCATTGTGGGGAACCGGCGCCGTCGTGCTCACGGTGCTCTATGGCAAATATGACACCGACTTCATGCCCCGACTGTCACTGACGATCGCGTTCTGCGGCATCGTAGTGGCCACCACCTGCTACCTGTCCGCGGAGTTCGCGTTACGACCGGTGGCGGCGCAGGCGTTGGCCATCGGGCCACCGCCGCGTCGTCTCGCACCCGGAATCATGGGCCGAACCCTAACGGTGTGGACGCTGTGCTCGGGCATGCCGATGATCGGCATCGGCCTGATCGCCCTGTTCTCGCTGCTGCTGAACAACCTCAGTCGGCGCCAACTCGAGGTCGCGATCCTGATCACCTCTGCAGCCAGCCTCATCGTCGGATTCCTTCTGACGTGGATCCTGGCCTGGTTGACGACGACGCCGGTGCGGGTGGTGCGAACGGCGTTGCGCCGGGTCGAGGAGGGTGACCTCGATGCCAGCGTGGTGGTGTTCGACGGCACCGAACTCGGCGAGCTTCAGCGGGGATTCAACTCGATGGCCGCGGGCCTGCGCGAGCGCGAACGGGTGCGCGATCTGTTCGGCAAACATGTGGGGCGCGAGGTAGCGGCCGCGGCCGAGCAACAGTGGCCCACGCTGGGCGGCGAAATACGCCACGTTGCCGTGGTCTTCGTCGACGTCGTCGGTTCGACCAAGTTGGTCAGCACCAGACCGCCAATGGAGGTCGTCGACCTGCTCAACCGTTTCTTCGGGGTGATCGTCGAGGAAGTCGACCGCCACCACGGACTCGTGAACAAGTTCGAGGGCGACGCGGCCCTCGCGGTCTTCGGCGCGCCGGTAGCCCTGGATAACCCTGAGGATGATGCGCTGGCGGCCGTCCGGGCGATCGCGCGGCGGTTGACCCGCGAAGTGCCCGAGTGTCCGGCCCGAATCGGGGTGGCGGCCGGGGAGGTGGTTGCCGGCAACATCGGTGCGAATGAGCGATTCGAGTACACGGTAATCGGCGAGCCGGTCAACGAGGCGGCCCGGCTGGCCGAGCTGGCGCGTTCCGAGCCGAGTAGGGCGTTGGCGTCCGCGTCGACGGTCACGGCCGCCTCGGCGACCGAGCAGCGGTTCTGGCGCCTCGGCAAGCCGGTTCAGTTGCGCGGCTACGACCAACGCGTCCAAATCGCCAGCCTATTGGGTGGCGGCTGACCGGCCCCGCGTGCCATCTGCCATCGTTGTCTGATGCCCGTGGCGCACCGGAACGTTCACTACCGGACCGTCCCCAGCCCCATCGGGGAGCTGACGCTGGCCGGGATCGGTTCGACCCTGACGCACCTGCTGATGTCTGAGCAGGCGCATTCCCCGGACCGCGGAGGGTGGGAGCCCGCCGACGCGGATGCCTTCGCCGACGTGGCCACCCAACTCGAGGCGTACTTCGCCGGCGGCCTGACCGAGTTCGACGTCGATATGCGACTGGACGGTTCCGGCTTCCAGCGCCGGGTGTGGGCCGCATTGACGACGATTCCCTATGGCCAGACGCGGTCGTACGGCGAGATCGCCGACCAGATCGGCGCACCGACGGCAGCGCGTGCGGTGGGAGCGGCCAACGGCCGCAATCCAATCAGCATTATCGTGCCGTGTCATCGGGTCATCGGATCCGCCGGCCGATTGACCGGTTACGGCGGCGGAATTGATCGCAAGCGCATTCTCCTCGAATTGGAAATGGGAGATAACTTTCCCGAGCTGCAATAAACTTTCCCGAGATGCAATACAAAAGGAAACACCCCCCGATTTCTCGGGGGGTGTTCCGTCAATGTGTGTTCGGCGGTGTCCTACTTTTCCACCCTCTTGGGTAGTATCATCGGCGCTGGCTGGCTTAGCTTCCGGGTTCGGGATGGGACCGGGCGTTTCCCTGCCGCTATGGCCGCCGTAACTCTATTCAGATGTGTTTTCATCTGGGTGTGTTTGGTGGTGGGGGTGCGGTGTTATTCCGCGCGGATTCGTGGTTGCGAGTTTGTGTGTAAGTTTTCGGCCGGTTAGTGCCAGTTCCCTGCGCACATTACTGTGCTTATAGGTCTGGTCTATCAATCCCGTGTTCTGCGGGGGGCCTTATCCCACTTAATGGGTGAGAAGCCTGGTCTTGGAGAAGGTTTCCCGCTTAGATGCTTTCAGCGGTTATCCTGTCCGAACGTGGCTATCCAGCGGTGCCCCTGGTGGGACAACTGGTGGACCAGAGGTTCGTCCGTCCCGGTCCTCTCGTACTAGGGACAGGTTTCCTCAA
>CAIWCQ010000192.1 GCA_903911165.1 uncultured Actinomycetes bacterium
CACCACCGCCACCACCGCCGCCACCACCCTTGGAACTGCCGCCACCACCGCCCCCTGGCCCGCCGCCGCCGCCGTAAACGGCGAACGCCCACCTGCCCCGCACGCATTCGCGGCGGTTTTCTAGGGTGGGGGCATGACCGCTGCCATCGACGCCGACTACGTCGCCAAAATCGCCTTGGAGGTCGTGGCCGAGCACGACCCCAAGCAGGTGCCCCTGCCGCAATTCCTCGGTGCGTGTTACGACGCCGGGCTGTCGTGGGTGCACTTCCCCGAGGGCCTGGGCGGCTTGGGCGCCTCCCGCGGACTGCAGGGGATCGCCGACGACATCCTGCAGGGGGCCGGCGGGCCGGTGCCACTCGGGTTGAATCCGATGGGCTACGGCATGGCGGCACCGACCGTTCGCGAGCACGCCCTGAGCGAGGACGTCAAGACGTTCTTCCTGCGGCCACTGGCCACCACCGAGGACATCTGGTGCCAACTGTTCTCCGAGCCCGGCGCCGGTTCGGATCTCGCGGGTCTGGCAACCTCCGCGGTGCGCGACGGCTCAGGCGATGGGGACTGGGTGATCAACGGGCAAAAGGTGTGGACCAGTCTCGCCCACAAGGCACGCTGGGGACTGCTGCTGGCTCGCACCGACATCGATGCGCCCAAGCACAAAGGTCTCACCTACTTTGTTCTGGACATGCAGTCCCCCGGGGTCGAGACCCGACCGTTGCGCCAGATGACCGGGCAGGCTGAGTTCAATGAGGTCTACATCACCGACGCTCGCATCCCCGATGCTCATCGCCTCGGCGGTGTCGGCGACGGCTGGCGGGTGGCGATGACCACGCTGATGAACGAGCGCAGCGCATTGGGTGCCAGCGGCAGCCGACGCGGAGCCGGCACCATCGCCGAGGCCGTGGACCTATGGGCATCGCGTCCCGATCGGCACACCCCGGTGTTGCGCGACCGGCTCACCGCGCTATGGCTGCGGGCCGAGGCCCAGCGGCTGACCTCGGAACGATCACGCGCGTCGGCGACGGTCGGCGATCCCGGCCCGGAAGGGTCGATCGGCAAGATGGTGGGTGCCGAGCTCAATCAGAAGATTTACGAGTTCTGCATGGATCTGCTTGGGCCCGAAGGACTTCTCTACCACGGCTACGACATGCACGGCCCCCACCGGGAAGGAGACTGGCGCGGTCCGATCCAGCAGCGCTACCTGCGCAGCCGGGCCAACACCATCGAGGGAGGCACCTCTGAGGTGATGCGCAACATCCTCGGCGAGCGGGTTCTGGGCCTACCCGGCGATCTGCGCGCCGACGCCGGCATGGCCTGGAAGGACGTCCCGCGTGGCTGAGTTCACCTTCACCGGCGAGCAACAACAGTTGCGCGCGGCAGTACGCAAGTTCTGCGCCGAGAGTTTCGCCGAAGCCACGGTGCGCCGTCTGATGGAGTCCGAGGTCCGCTACGACCCCGCGGTGTGGCGGCGACTGGGCGCCGAACTCGGCGTACTTGGAATGTCGGTGCCCGAAGCAGACGGCGGCGTCGGCGGATCGCTGGTCGATCAGGCGGTCGCCGTCGAGGAGTTCGGCGCCGCCCTGGGTTGCGGACCGTTTTTCGGCACGGTGTACCTCGCCATCCCCGCCCTGGTGGCCTGCGGTAGTGGCGATGCGCGCGACGACCTGCTCGCGGCGCTGATCGACGGCGAGCGAACCGCCGCGTTCGCCGTCAACGACGCAGCAGGTGCCCTCGACTCGAACGTCACAGTCACCGCGCAAAGCCGCGGCGACGGGGTGGTGCTCACCGGAACCGCCAAACGAGTCGTCGATGCCGGAGCAGCCGACGTCGTCCTGGTGGCCGCTCGTGGCGACGACGGGGTCGGCCTCTACGCCGTCGATGCCGACGATCTCAGGCGAACCCCGCTGGTGACCATGGATCTCACCCGACCGCAGGCAGACATCGTCTTCGCCGATGCACCTGCGCGGTTGTTGGCCGGGCCCGCAGACGCCGAGCGGGTAATCACCCACGCCCTGCAGATCGGGTCAGCACTGCTCGCGGTCGAACAGGTCGGCGCGGCCCAGCACATGCTCGACCTGTCAGTGGACTACGCCAAGTCTCGTTTGCAGTTCGGCCGCCACATCGGATCCTTTCAGGCGGTCAAGCACAAGCTCGCCGATATGCTCGTCGACCTCGAGCACGCCCGATCGACGGCCTACCACGCGGTGTGGGCGCTTGCCGATGGCAGTGACGATCCCGCATTGGCGGTCAGCATCGCGCAGGCGACATGCTCGGCCGCCTTCAGTCGGATCGCCGCCGACAGCATTCAGGTGCACGGCGGCATCGGATTCACCTGGGAGCACCAGGCGCACCTGTATTTCAAGCGCGCGGCTACCGACGCGGCACTACTGGGCAGTGCCGAACAACACCGCGGGCGAATTGCAGCACTGGTGCTCGACACCGCGATCGTCGACGAACCGCCACGGGTGGCGGCCGGAATCGCCTGATGTCAAACCGTCACATCGATGTTGCGGCGCTTCGTAATTCGACATAAGAACGGGTGATCGCGTCGGCGAGATCGGCGATCCCCGGAAGTGCGGAAGGGTCGGTGCACAACCCGATTCCGACCTCACCCGAACACGAGATCGCCGATATGCGCAACGCATGATGGGTGCCGGGTTCGGAGGACGAGAACAGGTTTTCCACTGATCGATCGGCAATGCTGACCGGGGTGGCGGGACCTGGAACGTTAGAGATCGCAAGGCTGAATTCACCTGCGCTGCCGGCGAGGCGCTGAACCGCTCGGTCAATTATCCTGACCCGGCCCAGGGCGTGGAAAAGGTCATACATCTCCTCGGCATCATCGAGGCGCTTGCGCTTAGCGGTCTCGGCGCTGATCCGATCCAGCCGGGCCAGCGGATCGCTCTCCCCGAGTGGCAGATCAACATTGATGAACGAGTCGTGATTTCCCGGCGCGCTCGTTCCCTCGTCGCGGTGGTGCAGGCTGACCGGCACCTGTGCGTGCAGGTGACGGTTATTCGGCAGCCACTCGCGCAACCCGCCGGCAATGATCGCCAGCAGAACGTCATTGACGGTCGCGGCACTCGGCCGCGAGGCTCCGATTCGTTTCATTGCCGCCAGGGGTGCGACGGCGAAGGCCAACTCGCGGGCAATGGTGATCGGCCGGTCGAAGGGCGAGTGCGAATCACGGTGGCCCAATTCGCGGGCGATCGCTCCGGGAAGCCGCCTCAACTCCTCTTCGCGGGTCGGCGGCGTTACGGCAAGCTTCGGCCGCGGCGTCCCCGGGCCCGAAGAAATCCCCGGGTCCGAAGATTCAGCGCGCGCATCAAAGAGGACCGATTCCAGGAATCGCACACCGGCGATACCGTCGGCCATCGCGTGGTGGATTCGCGCAGCAACGGCCTCCCGGCCGTCAGCGAGCGGACCGATCACATCAAAGGTCCACAACGGTCGGGTTCGGTCGAGGTGGGTGGACATCAGTCCGCTGACGATTCGCCACAGATCGTTCTGGGTAGCGGACTCGGGAACTGGCACGCGCCGGATGTGGTCGTCGATATCGAAGTCCATAGCCGCGACCCAGCGCGGCTTTGCTCCATCGGTGTCGACGCGTTGGGTTGCTCTGGGTTGCGTTGACAGTCGCTGCCGCACAGCACCTTTAAGCGAATCAAGATCCAGCGGTAATGATCCCGGTTCGAGAATGAGCAGCTTTAACGTGTGACCGGTGATGGCCGCCGACTCGAGGTTCAAGATGTGGGCATCGTCGTCGGAGAGTAACTCGGGAATGTCCGCAGAACTCACCAGCAGAGTCTATCGACCGGTTCTGAACAACCATGCCTCGGTTAAGCTTTGGTTGGAGAAGGGACAACCCACTATGAACTCGGTGATCGTCGGCGGACTGGCACTGCTGGCCGTCGGATTGGTGGCTAGTCAACTATTCCGGCTAAAGGACTGGCTGAATCGACAGCCCCCGCCGGAAGCCGACCGCGACGGCCCCGAGCCCCCCGGCGGGTCAACCGAACACCAGTCGCCCTGATCGTCAGCGAAGCGGGTCCCCGCGCCAGCGGAAACTGTTGACGTACTTGCCCATGTCCTGGGCGATCTGTAGGTTCGCCGGCGACGGTGGTCCGGGTCCGAAACTCGGCGTGAACTCGCGAAACGGCCCGTGCGCAGCAGCGACCAGAGCAAGGTCGTCCTTGACCGCGACAATGATGATCACCCGGAGCCTGCCGGATACGCTCGCGGCGCCGACTGGCTGGAAATCCGCGACCTCTCCGTAACCTAGGTGGAAGCCGACCGTAGCGTTTGGTAATTCGTAGGCTGTTCGGGCGTCGGGAAACCCGCTCTGTAGCAACTCCTCGGCGATCTGCTTCGCGTCTCGGCCGTTCGCGGGCCGGCTGAATAGCCGCATGGTGCCGCCGTCGCCTCCGGTCCAATCCGCGATTACGCCATCGGGTTCGGTGGTGACGTCATACGCCGCACCGGGTACCGGGTAGGACACCGAGAACGACCCGTCCGCAGCGGTGAACCGTGGATTGGTCGCCACCGGCATTCCGATCGGCGGGCGGCCGCAGTCGGGGGGGCAGGCGTAACGGGTGGCCGCATCGTCGACCCGGCTGTCCACCAGCGCGAGAATCATCATGCCCGCCACCAGCAGGAGGACCCACAGTCCGAGCGTGGCGAAATACCGTGGGCCCCGGACTCGGCGCGCGATGTAGCGGCCGGGCGGGACGGCATAGCCGTCGAACGAATCGGTTGGGGCGACGTCGGTTTCCGGTCCGCTCATCGGGCCGCCGATCGGGCGAGCACAATGTTCTTGACCAGATTCTCCAGATTCGGGCTGCCAAGACCGGTCACCATGTCGTAGCCCGAACTGCCCGGGCTGACCGCGTTGCCGCCGAGTCGGATGTCGCGGAAACCCGGCACCGCCGCGCCCCTGGCGATCTGATAGAGCAGCGGGTTGAAATCACCCAGCGGGGACAGCCCGCTGGCATTGAGAAGTTCGTTGGTCAGGGCGGCCATCCCGGCCCACAGCGGGGCGGCCTGCGAGGTTCCGCCACCGACGACCACCTGCTGCCGGAAGACGAACTTGACGCCGGTAAACGGGTCAGCCACCGCCGCGACATCGGGCACCAGTCGCCGATCAGCCGGGCCGGCCTCGGGGTTGACGATCTGCCACGACGGCCTGCCGAACAACTGGGAGGCCCCGCCGGCACTGCCCTGGGTCAAGGGCACGTCGTACCACGATTGCTCTCCGAGCCAGCCACCCTCGGCGTCGGTGGACAGCGTGGTGCCGCCGACGGCGGTCATCTCCGGCACCGAAGCCACCGCGTCGACTCCAACATCGTCCGGGGTCGGCGGGTCCGACCAGTTCTTGCCGCCCCGGCATTCCAGACCAGCGAGGTCGCCGGTGGCGTCGAAGGCCGTTGTTCCGCGGCGCAGTGCCGCCGCCAGCGCCGAACGCACGGGGGCGAGATCGGCGGCGGTCATCAGCCGGTCGCATCCCCAGCCGATCGAGAAGCTCCAGATCGCGCCGGGGAACTGGCGGTCGACGGACTCCATCAGTCGGCCCAGCTTCTCGTAGGTGCCACCGCCCTCGACGGTCGGTCTTGCGTTGACCAGCACCAGTTTGGCGCCGGGCGCGACGGCATGCGCCATCTGCAGGTCCATCGTCGACTCCCCGCTGCGCTGGCGCGGCATGCCCCCGACCACCTCAGGGGCGAACTGCGGTAGGTCGAACCAGTCGGCGAAGCTATCCATGTCCTCCTGGTCGAATCCGTCGAAGCTGAACACCACGACCGTCTGGCCGGCACCGGTGTAATCGGCGGCCAGCGGCGCGATGTTGTAGGCCTTCAGTAGTTGGTTCGGCAGCAGGCCGGCGTCGGGGACGTCGAGCGGCGGAGTGGGTGGACGACCTTCGCGGAACGGCGTGTAGCCCAGAATCCGGCCGAGTCCCACGACCTCGGCGCGGGCGGCATCCGGGATTTCCGGTTGTTGCGGCGAGGCATAGAACACGTCACCGCCACCGGGGCCACTGCGGGGCCGGTAGTCGTGCACAGCAACATTGAAGGAGCCCGCGACCGCCCCGGGCGGACCCTCGATGATGGCCCACGCGTCCCCGTCGCGCCATCGCACCGCCAGGCCCCGGGCCGCGGCCCAATCGGTCAACTCCACGGGCCGGGTGGCCCGGCCCAGCGCGGCGGTGAGCTGTACCCGATCGACATGTGCGGGGCCGAGGTCCACGGCTTCGGCAAGAAGCCGCCCGTAAGGTCCGCCGATAAGGCCCGTCGGCGCATGCGTCCGGTCACCGGCCAGCAACCCGAGACTGAGGGTCAGGACGATGAGAAGTCCCGCGGCGGCGACCGGCCAACGCCGTGGGCTGACCATTCGACCAGCATCGATCAGTCTTCCGCTTCGCCGCAAGGGGATTCAGACCCGATTAGTCATCAATGCTGCTAGAGGACGTCGTTGATGTCGTTCTTCAATGCCTCGGCCTGGGTGCCGAATACCGCCTGCACGCTGTTGCCGACTTCGATAACGCCGGCGGCACCCAGAGCTTTCAGCCGGGCTTGATCGACCTTGCCGGGGTCGGCCACCTCCATCCGGAGCCGGGTGATGCAGGCATCGACGTTGACCAGGTTGGCTCGGCCGCCGAACGCCGCGATGATTTGTTCGGCTTTGCTGTCCGCCCGCGCCGGAGCGGCGGCGACTGCGGTTGCCCCCACCGGTACGGCCGTTGCCGCGTTGGCGCCCTCGCTGAGATTGGCCTCCTCCTCCTCTTCGAAGTCCGACTCGACCTCGCGGCCCGGCGTGCGCATGTTCCATTTCGTGATGGCGAACCGGAACATCAGGTAGTAGAGGAAGAAGAACACCACGCCCATGCCGATCAGCAGTGGGACGTTCTTCGCGGCCGGTGCCGTGCCGTACAGCAGGAGGTCCATCAGACCGGCCGAGAACGAGAACCCGAGGTGGATGTCGAGGGCGTAGGCGATCGCCAGCGAGGCACCGGTGAGCAGCGCGTGAATGACGTAGAGCGGGAACGCCACGAACATGAAGGCGAACTCCAGCGGTTCGGTGACGCCAGTCAGGAACGCGGTCAGCCCGGCCGCAGACAGGATGCCGAAGGCCACCTTCTTCTGCTTGGCGTTCGCGACGTGGATCATCGCCAGCGCCGCACCCGGCAGACCGAACATCAGGATCGGGTAGAAGCCCGCGGTCAGATGCCCGCCAGTCGGGTCGCCGGCGGTGAACCGGGTCAGCTCTCCGGTGACGACCGTACCGTCGGGCTTGGTGAAGCTGCCATAGATGAACCAGATGAAGGAGTTCAGAATATGGTGCAGGCCAATGGGAATCAGCATTCGGTTGGCGAATCCGTACACGAACGCACCCAATGCGCCTGAGGCGCCGATGAACTTCCCGAGACCCGTCAGACCTGCGTTGAACAGCGGATAGCAGTAGCTCATCGCGAAGGCGACCACCAGGATGACCAGCGAGACGATGATCGGCACGAAACGCCGGCCGCCGAAAAAGCCAAGATACGGCGGCAACTGAATGGTGTGGTAGCGGTCGAACAGCACAGCGGTGATCAGCCCGACAATGATGCCGCCGAGAACGCTGTAGTTGATCATCGCCTGTTTGCCGGCTTGGTCGAGCACTCCGTCCAGCACGAACGGCGACATGGTCTTAAAGACCGCCTGCATCACCAGATACCCGACAACGGCGGCCAGTGCGGTGGACCCGTCGGCCTTGCGGGCGAATCCGATCGCCACACCCACGGCGAACAGCAAGGCAAGATTGTCGAATAATGCGCCGCCGGCGGCGCTCATCGCCTGGAAGAAGGGTCCGATCACCGGGGCTTTGATCCGGCCCAGCAGGTCGTCCTGGCCCAATCGCAGCAGGATGCCGGCGGCCGGAAGGACGGCGATCGGCAGCATGAGGCTCTTGCCGAGCCGCTGCAGCTGTGCGAAACCCGGAATGTTGAATCCTGACTTCGGTTGCGCGCCTGAGGCTTTGGTCACTTCACTCATATCCGGCCGGGCCTTCCTTTATCGCAGCTCAGCGGAAGTTTAGACCCCATTCCCTGACGTGAGAGTCGGTTTTGGCCTCCCAGGCCCAAGCTGATCTCTATCCTTCTTCACACATGCCCTCTACATGAAGGAGACTCCATGGGTTCGACACTGGTGCTGGCCCCGGTCGACGGTCGTGCGCTTGCACTCACCGACGTTCCGGATCCGGTCTTCTCCCAGGGCATGGTGGGGTACGGCGCCGCCATCGACCCGCCCCGGGAGGTCATCGATGCACTGGCACCGGTGAGCGGGACGCTGTTGCGACTGATGCCGCACGCCTACGTGATCATGACCGCCGAGGGTGTCGGCATCCTGGTGCACCTCGGTCTGGATACCGTCGCACTCGAGGGCGCGGGTTTCACCGCTCACGTTGCCCAAGGTGACACAGTGGCCGCAGGCCAGCCGATAATCGCCTACGACGTCCCAGCGATCGTCGCCGCCGGATACAGTCCGGTGATTCCCGTGGTTGTCATGGATGAGCGGGAGGCGTCGAACGTCACCGCCGGCCCCGAAGTTGGCGCGGGTGCCGATATCGTCTCGGGTGCAACGCTTTTCACAGCAAATAAGTAGCAGCGAAAATGGAAGTAATCATCCTGGGTGACGCAGCCGAAATCGGTAGTGCGGCGGCCGATTCGATCGAATCCCTAATGACCCGGAAGCCCGACGCCGTGTTGGGCCTGGCCACCGGTTCGTCGCCGTTATCGATCTACGACGAGCTCGCGGCCCGCTGCGCGGCCGGGCGGATATCGTTCGCCCAGGCCAGCGGTTTCACCCTGGACGAATACGTCGGCCTGCCTCCGGATCACCCTGAGCGCTACCGTCACGTCATCGATACGGTCTTCGTCTCACGGGTGGACTTCGCACCCGGTGCGGTCGCCGGCCCCGACGGCCTGGCCCCCGACATTCCGGCCGCCTGCGCGCACTACGAAGAGGCCATCGCGGCGGCCGGCGGTATCGACGTGCAGATCCTCGGCATCGGCACCGACGGGCACATCGGATTCAATGAACCGGGTTCCTCGCTCGCCTCGCGGACTCGGATCAAGACGCTGACCCAGCAGACCCGAATGGACAATGCGCGCTTCTTCGGCGACGACGTCGACGCCGTTCCGACGCACTGCATCACCCAGGGCCTGGGCACCATCATGGCTGCCCGCCACCTAATTCTGGTGGCGACCGGACGCAGTAAGGCCGAGGCGGTGCACCACTTGGCTGAAGGTGCGGTGACGGCCATGTGGCCAGCCAGCATCCTCCAACATCACCCCCATGCGACGGTGCTGGTCGACGATGCCGCGGCGCAGCGGTTGCAGCTTGCCGACTACTACCGGGAGACCTATCGGTCCAAGCCCGACTGGCAGGGCATCTGAGGTGCTAGTGACCGCGGGAGCGGTGCTGACCGGCTCAGAGTTGTTGCGGCCCGGCTGGATTGAGATAGCAGCAGGCGTCATCACCGCGGTCGGCGCCGGATCTCCACCGCGTCCGGCAGACCGCGACTTCCCGGCGATGACGGTGGTGCCAGGTTTCGTCGATACCCATGTGCACGGAGGTGGCGGCGGTAGTTTCTCGGCCGGCGCCGACCAGACCGCCGCCGCGGTTGCCCTGCACCGCCGGCATGGGACCACCACGCTGTTGGCCTCGTTGGTGTCGGAGGCACCCGATGATCTGCTGCGGCAGGTACGCGATCTGGCCGAGTTGGTCCGGGCTGGCGTACTGGCCGGCATCCACCTTGAGGGTCCGTGGCTGGCCGCCCAACGCTGCGGCGCTCACGATCCCGTTCTCTTGCGAGACCCCGAACCAGAGGAACTGAGTCGCGTTTTCGATGCAGGAGACCAAACGATCCGAATGGTGACCCTGGCGCCCGAGCGCAGCGGTGGAATTGAGGCGATCCGTCGGATCGTCGATGCCGGCGCGGTGGCGGCGGTGGGTCACACCGAGGCCAGCTACCAGCAGACCTGTGCCGCGATCGAGGCGGGGGCGACGGTGGGTACCCACCTGTTCAACGCGATGCGGCCGATCCACCACCGCGAACCCGGTCCGGTGATCGCGTTGCTCGAGGATTCGCGGGTGACGGTCGAGTTGATCGCCGACGGGGTCCATGTCGACGCCGCCCTCTACCGTCACGTGACCAAGATCGCCGGAACGGGCCGGGTGTCGCTGGTCACCGATGCCATGGCGGCCGCGGGCATGGAAGACGGGGCCTATCGGATCGGTCCCCTGGCCGTCGATGTCACCGGCGGCGTGGCACACCTGGCCGGTACCGACACGATCGCCGGCAGTACCGCGACCATGGACACGTTGTTCCGATTCGCCGTTACCCATAGCCGCCTGCCCCGCGACGAGGCGATCCGGCTTGCGGTATGTCAGTCGTCGGTCAACCCAGCCCGCGCGTTGGGCCTGCCCAGTCCGGTGTTGCAGCCAGGTGCCCGAGCCGATCTGGTGGTGCTGGACGCAGAACTGGCCGTGCACGCCGTGCTGTGCGGCGCTAACTGGATCGATGAGGTCTCGACCGACTAACGATTGGGCTTTGGCTTGGCAACGTCGCGGTTCCCCGCTCGCCCGCGGGGGTGGGGATGTGTTCTGGTGGAAGCTGATGAAAACATCCGCTCTGCCCAAACCGGGCCTGATCGCCGCCGCACTGGCCGTATCGGCGATGGTCGCCATCGGCGTGCCACTGGCCCTAGCCGCGCCCACCGCGGTGCCGCCGTCGGACACTCAGGGCTATCTCGACTCCACCGCCCGTTGTACCAAGCCAGACATCGCTGTGGTTTTCGGCACCACCGAGACCTCGCGGGTGGCGATCTGCAAGACCGCCGGCGGTGAGTTCGAGTACCGCGGCGTTCGAGTGCGCGACGGCGCGCGGCTGATCGTGGCAGCGTCGCGGATCTCCGACGGTGTTTACGTGGCCAAGAACGCCGGGGTGACCTACACCGTCACGAGTACGGCGCTGAGCGTCAGCGCCAACGGCGATACGTTCCGGACCCAGTCATGGACCGACTTCAACAGCCCGCAGGCGCCGGCGAGTACGACATCGGGGAGCGCGAGCGCCAAACCGAGCACGTCGAGTCCTGCTACAACATCGGGCCCAACGGCGTCGAATTCCGCTACAGCGTCAGCATCCAAAACCACGGTAGCGCCGTCGACGTCCAACGTGCCACTACCGCCACCACTGCCCGCCGAAGTCGGTGGCAGCACTTCCTAAGCCCGATGGTTAGCGATCCATCGGGCTGATCCGACGCCCCGTTGGCAGTTTTCCTTACGGGAACTCGATATAGCGTCCAGCGCCGGAATTACCGGCGCGGTCAAGGATCAGCGAACTCAGCGCCACGTCGTCCATGGCGATTCCCATGTTGAGGAACATCCGCCGCCCGGTCGCTGGGACGTCGACCTCACCCGCCACGACTGCGGCCAGATGGGTGTCCGGTTTCGGCAGGTCGAAGAAGTAGACCTCGCCGGCGACCGAGGCGTACTGACCGAGGTCGTCAACGCAGTAGACCACCGCGTCGTTGAAGGCCTTCGGCGCCATCGCGTCGTCGTAGTCGACCGGCAACAGAAGAGCATTCGGATCGGTGTTGGCACAGTCCAACTTCGGGTCCAGTGGGACGGTGATCGTGGTGATCACCAGATCCGCACCATCAACTGCGTCGTTAGGCGAGGTAGCGACTCGGGTGGCCCGGTCCCCGGTTAGGTCGAGCATCTCCCGGGCCCTGCCCTCGTTTCGGTCGTACGCCGTCACGTGGGTCAGGCCGGGATGAACCTCCAGGGCAACTTCAAGGTGCCGATGGCCCTGCAGGCCACAGCCGACGATCGCCAAGTGCTTGGGATCACCGGGCACGTGCCGCATGGTTACGCCGGAGACACCGGGTGTGCGCATCTCGGTGATCCAGCCGCCGTCGAGCACCGCGATCGGGCGGCCGGTCTCAGCGTCATTCATGATCATCACTCCGTAGATGTAGGGCAAGCCCTTGGCGTTGTTCTGCTCATAACCCGCCACCCACTTCAACCCGACCCGGTCCGAACCACCCAGGTACGCCGGCATCGCATGGATGAACGAGTCCTCCCGTGAGCTGACCTTGGGTTTGGGCGGGTTCTGCACCAGGCCCCGGGCCTTTTGCTTAAACGCGTCCTCCAACACGTCGACGATCTCGGTCCAGGTCAGCCCGAGGCCTTCCAGGTCGGCACGGTTGAGGACCAGCATCTGGTTTTCGCTCATCAGGTGACCATAATCGCGGTCCGCACCGTTGCGCCTGCGTCCCCCTATCAGGGGATAGGTGACATCATCCGCATGTGGGGTCAATCAGCCGACAGACTTCGACGTCGCGGTCGGCGAGGGTGGTGACACGGGCCGAAACCTTCCTGGGCAGCATGTCGCTGGGATCGGTCGCCTCGGCGTTCGCCGAGCCAGCGAATCCAACCGCGAGCAGCAGCATGGCAATGCCCGACAACCAGGCCTCGGCTCCCGGCCCCAATCCGCTGACCCGGGCCGGCCAGGTCGGCGCCGCAAGCACGCCAGCTTCATCCGCCGGGACCATGGACATGGGTTGCCCGGCAGTCGGGCACAGCTGAGTGCCCGATCGAGGCCACGCGACGTGATGAACCCACCCGCCATCGAGGTGCGGCTGGCCGAACTGCGAGACGTGGCTGGCCTCACGGCGCTAGAGGAACGCCACTACATCGGCAACCTCGACCCGGCCAAGCGGGCGGGCGGGTTCATCTCCATCTTGCACTCAACGCAGTGGCTCGCCGCCGCCATCGACAGCGGTGGGGTTCACGTCGCGGTGACCGAGGACGACGCGGTAGCCGGGTTCATCGTCATGACCGCACCTCCCGATCGTGCCGCGGCCGGTCTGTCCCCGATCATCCGGGCCATGCTGGAACTCACCGAAACCCTGGAGATGAACGGCAGGCCGATCGCTGAGGCGCGGTACGCCTTTCGCGGACCTGTCTGCATCGACGAATCCGCGCGGGGGCGCGGGGTGTACTCGGCCTTCAACGCCGCCGTCCGGGACGCCTACCGGAATCAATTCAAATTCGCGGTGCTGTTCGTCGCAGCGGAAAACTCACGGTCGCTGCACACCACCACATCCACGCTCGGTGCGCGATCGCTAGCCGAGTTCGAGGCCGATGGACGGCGCTACCACTTCCTGGCCTACGACCTCGGGTGACGCCGCGCGATCAACGCGGCGAGTTTCCCCCAGTGACAACAAGCGCCTACCAGCTAGCCTGAGCCAATGATGTGGCTACAGTCGGCCACCCCGACGCGCGGCCCCGCCGTTCCGTATCCAACCGAAACCACATCTGGTTTTACCGAGGCGCGATTCGCCGATGTCCTGATCTCGCACTGGCCGGTGTTCGCACTGCTCGGCGCAATCCTCGCGGTTGCGGCCGTCATCGCGCGGTGGCGCCGGGGATCCGGGCGCAGCGAACCCGTTCCCCTCGTTGATGTCGCTGGCTGGGCGGCCGTGCTGATACTGCCGCCGCTGATCTACGTTTTCGCGTTGGCATCCGGTCTCAG
>CAIWCQ010000193.1 GCA_903911165.1 uncultured Actinomycetes bacterium
GACGAGCACATCGTCAGCCAGTCCGCACCCCCCAGACAACGACCGGATATTGGCTATTGCGTTGGAGTAGGTCGGGTACTGGCGCACCACGCCCGCCGTCATCGACGCGATGAACACCAGCACCATGAATCCAGCTGCGACCGGTATCGGCGCGGCCGTGAGCACCCGCACGACGCGGCCCTCGCCGTGTCCCCGGGAAGCGAAGTGCAGCCAGCTGGTGTATAGCGCGGAGATCAGGAAAAGCGCGAAGAAGATTGCGCTGACGCTGATGCCGGCGATGCGGGGCATCTCGTTGTTGAACGGCACACCGTAACTCGACACGTACCACCAACCGTTAGTGGTGGCGAAGCACAGGGCGAGCAGGAACAGCACCGCCGTCACGACGGTCATCCGGTTACGCGACCAGCGCAGGACACTGCGCGACACCAGCACCGTCGCCAGGGCAGCCATCGCCGCACCGACTGCGGCGAACAGCCCGAAGTGATGAACCCACTTCGTCGGGGTGAACATCAGGGTGAACATCGTCGCGAAGATGACGCCCATCAGACGCCAGGCCGGACCGCGCGCCACACCGGGAACTCTCTTGCGGCGCAACATGATGAACATGGAAACGAACAGCGACAGTGCGGTAATGAGGAAGCCGAAGCGCCGTGACAGCGAGCCGTCGACCGTCGGCAGGATCAGGTAGTAGTAGCGCAGGTTCTCGGTGTACCAGGCCTGACTCGGACCGATATCGGTGCGAATACGGGTCGCCTCGAGCACGGTGGCGAGAGTCTGATCGGCGAACACCACCGTGAGCACAATCGTGCCAACGGCAAGCAACGGGGCCACGAGTGGCCAGGTGCCCACCACCGCGCGGCGGCGCGCGAGGATCCGCAGGATGGGCCGGCCGCCGGCGATCAATGCCGCCACTGCGATCAACCCGGTCGGCTGAATACCCAGGGTGAACGCCGCTGTCAGGATGGCCAGCGCGGCCGGTGTGAGTCGACCGGAGCTGATCGCCCGTTCGATCAGCACATAAGTGATCAACGCCCCGGTGGCGATCTGGCCTTCGGGCCGAAGGCCGTTGTTGAACGGCATCCACGCGGCCAGCAACACCAGGCCGGCCGCCCACAGTGCCGGTCTGCTGCCGACAACGGCAGGACCCAATCGGGGGAGCACCTCGCGGGACAGCAGCAGCCAGCACACCAGCGCACACACCAGATCGGGCAGCCGGATCCAGATGCTCGCATCGCTGACGTGCGTCATCCACGCCAAGACGTTGTAGTACCAGCCGAACGGGTCTTCGGGGCTGCCGAACCACCGGAAGTAGTTGGACATGTACCCGGCATTGTCGGCGACCCGGGCCATACCGAGGATGTAGCCGTCGTCAGATGAGTTGGCACCCAACACATGCCAGACCAGGAAGCTGGTCACCACCGTCACATCGACGGCGGTAAACGTGCGCCAGCGTTCGGGGACCAGAGAGCGCATGCGACGGCCGTCGAGTCGGTCGAGCCGCCACAGTGCCGCAAGGGCGATCGCGGTGGCGGCCATGGCCAGCAACATCGCCGCGAGTTTGATCGCCGTCGGCCTGCTGGAGAACCTGGTGTCAATGGTGGCCGTGACACTCAAGCCGGGTGGTGCGGGCCCGGTCAGATCGGTAAAGACGCCGACTATCGCGGGCCGCAGGTTGGGGTCTTTAAACCCGCTGCGCAAATCCCGGTAGCCGGTCTGGGCCGAGTCTTCATCCTGTTCCTGATCCGCGGTGCTCGGTGGCAGGCCCACAAACATGGCGTAGGTGCCTGCTTCTGATGACGTGATCTCGATGCGCTGACAGTTTGGCGATTCGATCTCGCTGCGCGGCACACTGGCGACGACGACGTTGCGGTCGGTGATGTCCACCCGTTGGGCGGTGAGGGTGACGAACAACGAATTCAGCGCCGCATCTTTGCCTTCCGGTGGTGCCAGGCCGAGTACCAGACCGCCCTTCGTCGGCATCCCTCGGATTACCTCGCACGGCACCGTGACAGCGAGTGATACCGGTGCCTGTGAGATCAGCGGCGCGCTGACGTTGTTGAGTTTCCCGTCCTGCGGCCAGTTCAGTGTCGCGGTGGTCTGCACCACCGGCAGTAGCGGCGTGAGGACTGACAGCACAAAACCCAGCAGACCGGCGATCGTGGCCACCCACCGGGTGATCTTCACGTCGTCGGCCGCGTCGTGGTCACTGGGTCGGAGGGTTTGCGTCATATCTCGATTCATGGGAGCGCCCTGATCGGTCCGTTGCGGCTCCAGCCGAGTACTCGCTTGGAACCCTCGTCGATCACCGCGTCGGGTGATTGCGCCGCAGGCACCACCCGGACGTAGCGTTCGATCGCACCCCAATCGCGGTACCAGTCGTCACGCAGGTATGTCGGCACCGTCGCCGTGGTCAGCAGGGCCTGAATGAACAGGAACGGCCCGCCCGCCCGCGCTGACTGCCACATGTTCGACGACACCACCACCTGCTTGAGATTGGGCAGGATCCGGTAACGCGGAAGTTCCGCCACCCCGAGCCGCTCCGCGAACGGACGCTGACAGGGGAAGTTCGCGGCGGTGGCGATGTCCATCAGAACGGGCGTCTGGTCGCCGAGATACTCCTGCGCCGATTCCAGTGGCGGCACCCGCGGCGGGGTGAATCCGAACCACTGATCCGAACTCAGGTTCGGATCGTCGGCCACAATCCGGGCGACGTTCGCCTCCGGCGGTGCCCACGCTAGTGGGAAACGCAGATTGCGCCAGGCCTTTTGTTCGGTGGTGTCGATCGGCTGCACTTTGTCCAACGGTACGAAGCTGCCGTCTGGGCGCCGAACTCCCCACTGAAGCTTCAGTGACTGCCCGTAGTGGAACTCGCCCTCATCGTCGTAGTACCAGATCGCGCCGGCCGCGGCGACGGTCACCAGCGGTCGATTCGGCGAACGCTCCGGTAGTTCGTACCATGCCGAGGTCACCTTGGCCGCGAGCCTGTTCTCTTTGTAGCTACCCATCACCGGCGTGGTTTTGGGGTCAAGTCCGAACGGCAGGAACACCTTTGACCCGTTGACACCGACGGGTCCGTAGCCGCCCCCGGTGCCGCCGGAGAAAGCGATCCCGAAGCTCGGCTTGTCCGGCGAGCCGTCGGAGTTGACGGTCCCGGGGTTGGCGATGAACGGTGCGATCGGGTCCAGGTTCTCGCTGATGCCGTTGGGAGTGAAGCCGATCGGCTTTTCTCCGCCCAGCGGTCCGTACCGTCCCCACTGCTGTCCGGGGGCGGGCTTCAGCATGCCCGTGTTGGTGTCGGCTTCAACCAGGACGTCATCGGCCATTGCGCAACTCGTGCCGGACAGGCCTGAACTCAGGGCCGCAAGGTTCGCTTTCCCGGTGGTGTAGGCCGGGTAGCGCTGCGCGAACCCCTTGGCCATCGACCCGACCGACAGCACGACCACGACAATCGACAGGGCCAGCAGCGGAGTGGCGGCCAGCATCCGGTTGCGACGAGTGTTCTCGACTTCGGCGTGGACGGTGTAGTCCATCCGGAAGTGCAGCCAGCCGGCGATCAGGGCCGCGATCAGGGTCAGTCCTAGCACCATTGACGTCACCGGCTGGTGGAACAGTACCGGCGCCCGGTCATACCAGGGCACCCCGTAGTTGCCGACGTAGAACCAGCCGTTGATGCCCGCACTCGCCCACGCCAGCACGAACAGCAGCGCGGTGATGTAGAGCGCAAGGTTGCGTCGGCTATGCAGACCCACCCGGGCGAAGGTGAACGCGGTCACCGCGCCGAGTGCGGCCGTCAACCCCGCGAACGCGCCGAACTGAACCGCCCATTTGGTGGGGGTGAAGGTCAGCAGAAGCAAACCCAGTGCGGTGCTTCCGATCAGGCGCCACACCGGTCCGCGAGCCAGCCCGGGCAGCCGACCACGACGCAACAGGACCGTCAGCATGCTGAATAAACACAGCAGCATCACCAGCACGGCGAAGCGCCGTGTCAGTGAGCTCTCCACGTGCTCTTCGACAGTCAGGAAGTAGTAGCGCAGGAAGTCCTGATACCACGAGATCGTAGGGCCGACAACGTATTTGATTCGAGCGGATTCAGCAACGGTGGCCAGGGTCTGGTCCCGGAAGACGATGACGAAAATCACCGACGCCGCCGCGGCGAGCGTGGCCAGTGGCGCCAGCAGACCGTCGGCCCCCCGGCGTCGGCCGATGATTCGGCCAATGGCTCGCGCCCCCACCAGAAGTGGGGCAAGCGCGATCAGGCCCTGCGGGGCGAGTGTCGCGCTGAACGCCGCGACAACGATCGCCACCGCGGTGGGAGCCAACCGTTGGGTCGCGATCGTGCGCTCCACCAGTGCCCAGACCGTCAACACGCCCAGAGCGATCAGCGGTTCGGGACGCAGACCGTTGTTGAACGGCAGCCAGGCGGCCAGGAAGACCATCCCGCCGGTGGCGACCGCGATCCGGTTTCGGGACAGGCCGCCAATCCCCGATCCAAGGCGCGGCAGGACCAGGTGGCTGAGGATCAGCCAGCTTGCGATCGCCGCCGCGGTAGCGGGCAGTCGCATCCACACCCCGGCGGTGCTGACCGAGGCCAGCTGTGCCAGCACCGACTGGTACCAGTCGAACGGCGCTTCGGTGGCACCGAAGTAGCGGTAATAGTTGGCGGTGTAGCCGGCCTCGCCGGAGATCCGGGCGATGGTCAGGTTGTAGCCGTCGTCGGAGGAGATCGCCCCGATCAGGTGCCACAGCCCCAGGGTGCCGATCACGACGGTGTCGATCAGCCAGTGCCGAAGCGGGCGACGACGCCCGCGCACGGTCCGCCGGCCGCGGCGGTCCAGAACCGCCAGAGCCGCGATCGAGGCGATGACGCAGACCAGTCCGGCCGTCATCACCGCGATCTTGAGCGCAGTCGGGGTGGTGATGAAGCGCGTGTCGACATCGATCCGGGCTGAAAGCCCGGGCTGAGCCGGCACCTTCAATTCCGTGAAGATCCCGGTCACCTGAGGCTTCTTGTCGGGCGCGAGGGTGCCGGTCGCGCCCGGGATGCCGACGAAGTCCGCGCCCACTCCACCGGGGCCGGCCCACGCCCGCAGCACACTGCAGGATCCGGCGGTGACCGCCGAGCGCTGCGCGACCGCGGCTATTTTGTCGCGAAATGCCACGAAGACCGACTCGGCATTGGCTCGCACGAACAGGCCGTTGCGCGCGGCGTCGATGCCATCGGCGGGATTCGTGGCGAACACCAGCCCGCCAGCCGGCGGGAGAGTGGCTATGGCCGCGCAGGGGATTGAGACGTCGAGTGCCTCGGGAGCGCCCGAGACCAGCGGTGCGGTGATGTTGCCGACCAGCCCGCCCGGACCCGACCCCTGGGGCCAAGCGATGGTGGCGGTGGTTTGCCGGACGGGCAGCAGTGGCGCCAGCGCGCACAGCACGATGCCCACCAGACCGGCGAGGATCGCGACGAGCCGAGCGGATTTGACCCTGTCGCTGGACACGAGGGTCGATGGTAGGCGACAGCGTCGCAGCTACCGTCGCGAGCAGACGCAAAGTGTCACTCGGGAGCGGCGTGTCGGGGGAGTTTGCGTCTGCTCGACTAGCCGCTGACGGGGCTCCACAGGCCGCTGCGGGTGGCGGTACCGACCGCCAGTTCAGCCGCGGTGGCGTTCGGGGAGAGCGGGGTCAGTCGCTGCAGCGCACCCCAGTCGCGGAACCAATCGTCTCTGAGATAGCTGGGCACCGTCACCGCTTGGAAGAGCAACTCGCTGATGCCCAATGGGCCGCCACCGATGGTGTCCATCACCGGGGAGTTGGCGTCCGCGCTGAGTCGGTCGGGCAGGATTCGCCACTTCGGCACCTCGGCCACCCCCAGTGCGTGCCCGAACGGTCGTTGGCAGGGGAAGGCCATGCCCACCACCCAATCCAGGAGCACCGGATCCTGCGATCCGACGACCTGCTGCAGCGTGCGCAATTGCGGGACGCGGGGCGGGGTTACCGCGATCCACTGCTGCGGCGCCAGGTCGTCGTCTTCCGCGACGACCCGGACCGCGGTCGCGTCGGCCGGGATCGCGGCCAGTGGGACACGCAGATTGCGCCAGGACGGCGCCGGGCCGATATCGGCTAAGTCCAGTGATCCGCCGACCTCCCCGTCGGCCGCCTGACGGTCGGTGGCCCATTGCAGCGCAACCGACCCCGCCGGGAACCGACCGGCCGCCGAGATCACCAGCAACGGTCCGACCCGGCTATCGGGATCTCCCCGTGAGGGCAATCGGTACCAGGCCGAACGCAGTTGTGCCTGCTGCTGTGCGCCGGGCCGCCAACTCCCCAACACCGGGGTGCGATCCGGGCCCAGGCCGAAGGGCAGCCGTGCCTCCGACCCGTTGATGCCGACACCGGTGGCCTCGTCGACGACGCCGACCTCGGTGCTGTCGTTGTCCTCGGCGTCGATGAAGTTGCCGCTTGCGGGCGGCTCCGCCACCGGCTCTGCTGCAATGTTGGGGGCAATCCCGTTGGGGGAGAAGCCGTTCGCGCCGTCAGCACCGAGGGCCTTGCCGGGGGCAACGTTGACGGGGGTCAGGACGCCTGCGCCCGCATCCTGTTCGACCAGCACGTCCTCGGCGAGGCCGCAGGTCTTACCGGTGAGTGCCTCCAGATTCGAGCGGCCCACCGACCACGCCGGGTATTGGTTGATCATGCCCAGCGTCAGTGAACCGACTTCGAAGGTCACCAGCATCCATGCGGCGATGGCCAGTGCTGATCCTGTCATCCGGCCACGGTGTTCCCGAGCGATCACCGGTCCGTGGCCGTCGTCGGTGAAGTGCAGCCACGTCGCGACCAATACGGCGAGGACGGTGAGGCCCAACAGTGCCGTGGTGAAGCCGAATCGCCACTCGGGGAACCGATTCGACCACGGCACGCCAAAGTTGGAGACGTACCACCAGCCGTTGACGCTGGCGAAGGACAGCGCCGTGATGAACAGCACCACCGCGGTGAACAGTGTTCGGTTGCGCCGTGACCTCACTACGTGCGGGGCAACCGCCATGGCAGCCAGCGCCGCCAGCACTCCGGCCAGTCCGGCGAACACCCCGAAGTGGTGTGTCCATTTGGTCGGGGTCAGCATCATCGCCAGGAGCGAGATGATGGCGACGCCGACGATGCGCCGGGAGGGTCCTGCCGCAGTGCCCGGGATACGGCCGCGGCGCAGCATGACTGCCACCGACACCGCCAGTGCGATCAGTAACGCCAGCACCGCGAACCGGCGCGCGATCGACCCGTCCGGGGTGGCCAGGAACAACCGCTCGTAACGCAGGTGTTCGTCGAACCAACTCAGGCTGGGCCCGACGGCGCGCTTGAGTGCGTTGGCACCGAATTCGCCGGCCAGGGTCTGGTCGCGGAAGATGAGAATGAGTGACACGGTTGCCGCGGCCAGTAGCGGTGCCAGCAGTGGTGCGAGACCGAACCGCCGGGCACGTCGACCCACGATGGTGCGAAGCGGTCCGACGGCCACGAGCAGTGCGCCGACCGCCGCGATCCCGGTGGGGCCGGAGAACAGTGTGAGCGCACCGATGATGCAGGCGATCGCGACCGGCAACAGTCGGCTGGTGGCCACTCCGCGCTCCACCGAACACCAGGTCGCGAGGATGCCGA
>CAIWCQ010000194.1 GCA_903911165.1 uncultured Actinomycetes bacterium
CCGGCTGGGAGTTCCACGACACCACGATGGTGGATCCGGTCAGCGGGCGCTTCGACACGCTTCCGACATTCCGCCGCACCCTGGACGCCGCCGGCCTCGATGACACGATCGTGGCGGTCGTCGGGAAATCGACCGTGGTGGCGCGTGGCTGGCGCACACCGCTGGAGCTGCTGTTCATCGACGGCGGTCACAGTGAGGAAGTGGCGCAGGCCGATTTCGATGGCTGGGCGAAGTGGGTGTCGGTGGGAGGCGCACTGATCATCCACGATGTGTTTCCCGATCCCCGTGACGGCGGCCGACCGCCGTATCACATCTATTGCCGCGCTGTGGATTCCGGCGATTTCACCGAAGTTTGTGCCACCGGCTCGCTGCGGGTATTGGAGCGGATCAGCGGTGTGCCGGGCAATCAGCTGCGGACGCACTCGCAGTCGTAATCGCCTTCCAGGCCCCGGGGCAGCGCGTCATCCCGGAAGATTCCGCTGCCGGCTGTGGTCTCCGACAGCGAGTCGGCCGCAAGGATCATGGCCGCTCCGGTCCAGGTGGTGCGCTCTACCGGCCAACGCTTACCGTCGGAGAACACCAGCCCGGTCCAGTACGAACCGTCGACTTCGCGGAGGTGCTGCATCGCCTCGAACTGCTGTAGTGCCCGGTCCCGCTCACCCATAGCGTCCAGGGCCATCACTAACTCACAGGTCTCCGCACCGGTCACCCATGGGCGATCGTCGACGCAGCGGATGCCCAGTCCTTCGACGACGAAGTCGCTCCACCGCTCGGCGATCCTGTCATGGGCGGTCGACCCCCGAACGGCCCCGGACAGGATCGGGTAATACCAGTCCATCGAGTGTTTCGGCTTCTCGGTGAAAGCATCGGGGTGATCGTTGATGGCATGGCCGAGTCGGCCGACCGCGACCTCCCACTCGGGTTGCTGTTCGCCGAGGTAATCCGCGAGGGCCAGCGCGCACCGGATGCTGTGGTAGATGCTGGCGCACCCGGTCAACAGTGCCTCGTCGAACACCCCGTTCGGCCCTTGCGCCCAGTAGATCTCGCCGGTTCCGGCCTGCAGGTTGAGCACCAGGTCAATGGCGTCGCGCACGGTGGGCCACATCCGTTCGGCGAAATCACGGTCGCCGGTGATCAGCACGTGGTGCCACACGCCGGTAGCGATGTAGGCGCAGAAGTTGCTGTCGGTGTTGGAGTCTTCGACCACGCCGCGGCGGTACTGGATAGCCCAGGATCCGTCGCTGCGCTGCTGCGCGCGACTCCACTCGTAGGCGGCGCGCGCCTGGTCAATGAGTCCGGCGGCCGTCAGTGCCATGGCGCACTCGACGTGATCCCACGGATCGGTATGGCCGGCCAGTGACCAGGGGATCTCACCCGAGCTGAGCTGGATCGTCGCGATCGACTCCGCCGTCTGCCGGCACTGGGCAGGCGTGAGAATCCCCGCGAGGCCGGGGACACCCGCGAGATCAGTTCCGCGCATGGGATTTCTCGGGAGGCTTCTCGAAATACAGCGCGACACTCTTGCCCGCCACCGGATTGAGCACGGCCTCGGCCACCCGGGTCACGGCCGGACTGCTCATCATGTCCCACACCAGCAGCTTGTGATAAGCCTTAACGGCCGGATGATCGTTGTTATCAACGCCCACAGCACATTTCAGCCACCAATACGGCGAATGTAAGGCGTGCGCATGACGCGAGCCGGTGAACCGGACACCTCGGGCCTCGACCTTCGCCCGCAGTTCGTCGGCCTGATAGATACGGATATGGCCGCCCTCATTGGCGTGGTAGGTGTCGGACAGCAGCCAGCAGATCTTCTCCGGCAGCCACCGCGGCACCGTGACGGCGAGACGGCCACCGGGCCGCAGAACGCGCACCAGTTCAGCGATCGCGGCTTCGTCCTCGGGTACATGCTCGAGGATCTCCGAAGCGATCACCACGTCGAAGGTGCCGTCCGAATAGGGCAGCGCCAGTGCGTCACCCACGACAACCTGGGCCTTGGCGGAGGCAGGTGCCTCACCGGCCTGGCCCATGGCCTGCAGCATGGTGTCGACCTCGGCCAGTTCCTCGGCGTTCTGGTCGAAAGCGATGACGTCGGCGCCACGTCGGTACGCCTCGTAGCTATGCCGACCTGCCCCGCAGCCGACGTCGATGACCTTCGTTCCCGCTCCGACGCCGAGTCGGTCGTAGTCCACCGTCAGCATGGTTCGTCGACCGCCGTCACTTCGCGGCGCGGTAACCCGCTTCGCTCGATGGCCCGGGCATAAACGCGCACCGTCTGGGCGGCCACCGATTCCCAACTGAAAACATCCAGCGCGCGTCGGCGTCCGGCGGTACCCAACCACTGCCGGCGTCCGGGGGAGTCCAACAGGCGGCTCAAGGCGCCGGTGAGTTCTTCGACATTGCCGGGGGCGACGAGATCTGCGCATTCGCCGCCGGAGCCGAGTACCTCTGGCAAGGCGCCGGCGCGACTGGCGACGATCGGGGTACCGCTGGCCATCGCTTCAACGGCGGGCAGCGAGAAACCCTCATACAGCGACGGAATGCAGGCGATTTCAGCTGAGGCGAACAGTGCCGCGAGGTCATGATCGGAAAGCCCGCCGACGACGTGCACGATATCGGACAGGCCTAGTTCCGCGATCAGCTTCTCGGTGGGACCGTTGGGCTCAAGCTTGGCCACGAGTTGCAATTCCAGGTCGTGGCCGGCGCGCAGCCTGGCGATGGCCTGCAGCAGGTGGCCGATGCCTTTCAACGGACGGTCAGCCGATGAAATTGCGATGATGCGGCCTGGAACCCGCGGCGCCTCGGCGGGTTTGAACAGCTCGGTGTCCACCCCCAACGGCACGACGTGCAGCTGGTCGGGAGTCACGCCGAAGTCTTCGGCGATATCGGCTGCCGACGACGACGACACCGTCAGCAGGTCGGGGATCGCCCGAGCGACCTTCTTCTGCATGGCGGTGAACCCGTACCAGCGGTGCACCGAGGGCTTGCGCCACCACCGTGCCGCGTCGAGGTCGAGTACGCGGTCCCGGGTGATGGGGTGGTGGACGGTGGCCACGACCGGCAGGTGCGCCGCGATATCAAGCAGGCCGGTGCCGAGGCACTGGTTGTCGTGCACCACATCGAACTCAGCACTGCGTTCGGCGAGCAGTCGTGCCGCCCGCAGGCTGAAGGTGCGGGGTTCGCCGAAACCACCGGTCCACATGGTGCCCAACTCGAGCAGGTCGATGCGGTCGCGGATCTCGCGGATGTGCGGAACTCGGAACGGATCAGGTTCGCGGTACAGATCGAGGCTCGGAACTTCGGTGAGCCGGACACGTGGATCAAGGATCTCGGGGTAGGGCTGACCCGAGAACACCTCGACCTGGTGGCCGAGTTCGACCAGGCCCCGACTCAGGTGGCGGACATAAACGCCCTGGCCACCGCAGTGTGTCTTGCTGCGGTAGGACAGCAGCGCGATCCGCATGCTCACACTCCGCCGAGGGCCGAGAACGGTGCGCCGGGCGAACTGGACATGTGTCCACCCTATATTTCGACCAACTAACCATGCAAAGCGGGTCAAACGGCCCGACTACCGCCAAGGGGTCGCGGACCTGGCGTGACCCGTCACGTCAGGAGTCACCAACCCGTGGACAGCACCCGGTCGAGCATGGCGACGAAGAAGTCGGCCGATTCCCGAGTGAGGCACATCGGTGGCTTCATCTTCAGCACATTGAGACGATCACCGGTGGGCTGCACGATCACCCCGAGTTGCAACATCCGCTCACAGATTGCGGCGGTCTCCTCAGCCGCCGGTTCCAGCGTGATGCGGTCCCGAACCAACTCGACTCCCATGTACAGCCCGCTGCCGTGGACGGTGCCGATCAGCTGGTGGCGGGTGGCCAGTTCGAGGATCCGTGCTTTGAGGTGATCGCCGACCGTCAGCGCGTTCTCCTGGAGCCGCTCGTTGCAGATCACGTCCAAGACGGTCATCCCGATCACACACGACACCGGGCTGCCGCCGGCAGAGGAGAAGAAGTACCCCTGGGTGCGGTAGGCCTCGGCGATCGCGCGGGTGGTGATGACCGCACCCAGTGGTTGGCCGTTGC
>CAIWCQ010000195.1 GCA_903911165.1 uncultured Actinomycetes bacterium
GCCACGGCGGAGTTGTTGCAGTCCCGGTGACGGTCACTATCACGGCCGGCAACAGCTCGTCGCCCGGAACGCCACCCGCCGGATGTCCGACCAACTGCCAAGGCGCCACAGTCACGTTCACCGGCGGGACCGCTTACTTTGACGGTGGTCCGGGCACCACTAATGGAACCGGTCTCTTCCGCTCGGTGGACTACTACGTCGAGAATGGTTTCATCTTCGATTACGTAGGCGGCTCGGGAGGTGACGTCGGTGACTACTACGGCACCGGTAACGACGTCATCCACGGTCACTGGGGTAGCGGGGACATGACATCCATCGAAATCCGCAAGGACGGCGGCGGACCCTTCAACTTCAATTATTTCGTGCTGACGTCGAACACCCTGGCTCCCGGTGGGCCCGCGCAAGGTACGGAACAGGTGTTCATCCAGGGCTTCCTGAACGGAACCGCCACCGGGCCGCAGGTTCTCCTCGCACCCGAGGATTGGGGCTTCCCCGCAAGTTCCGTCTTCACCGGGACGGCGTTCGACTCGGTAGACAAGGTTGTGATCACCTCGACGAACGGCAGCTTCTCGTGCTTCGGGATGGACTCCTTCTACATCGACTCAATCTCAGTCTGAACGTCCCGGGCGTCATCGGGCGAACATTTGCCGCTATTCGGTAGGTTGAACCGGCCGGCACGCCTACGGCAGTAGCGTCCATAGCAGTGACGCCTACGGCAGTAACGTCCATGGTCACGCGTTGGCTTGATGCAATTATCATTACCGTCATGAGCCGGCTCGGTGAGTTGAACCCGCGATGAGTACGCCCGGTGACGTAGGCGGTAACGGCGTCATCCTCGGAACCATCGTCAACCCGGCGGGCCTGACCCTGGCCAAGACCGTCCCGGCCAGCGGCGCCGGCAGATTCACCGATCCGGGTCTGGGAGCCAGCCCGACCTGGCACGGCTTCGCGATCGACCGCGTCGGCATCGCCTTCACCGACGACATCAGCGTCGTCGGCGACCAGCGGTTGCGCATCGACGCCGATGCGCTACGCATCATCGACGACGGCCTCGCGTGGGCACCGGCGTCGTTCTTCGATCAGGACGGCAATCCGGTGACGGCCTGCACCCGCGGAACACTGGGGCGTATCGAATCGCGACTGGCGAAGGCCGGCTTGAGCGCTCGCGTCGGCCACGAGATCGAGTTTCTCCTCGTCGACTCGGCGGGACGACGTCTGCCGGGTGAGCTCTGGGCGCAATACGGGCTGGCGGGTGTCCTCGAGCACGAGGACTTCGTCCGAGACGTGCTGGCTGCCACAGCCACCGCAGGGGTCACCGTCGAGCAGTTCCATCCCGAGTACGGAGTCAACCAGTTCGAGATGTCCCTGCCGCCGCTGTCACCCGTCGCGGCGGCCGATCAGTTGATCCTGGCCCGAATCCTGATCGGCAGGGTGGCGCGCAGGCACGGTATCCGGGTGAGCATGTCCCCGAAACCCTTCGCCGACAGCGTCGGTTCGGGCGCCCATCAACACTTCTCCCTGTCGCGGGGTGACAGCCCGCTGTTCTCCGGCGGCGGCGCAGAACACGGACTGACCGCCGACGGCGCCGCAGCGATCGCCGGCGTCGTGTCTGGCCTGACCGAAGCGCAACTCGCCCTCTGCGGTTCGATCGTGTCCGGACTGCGGATGCAACCCGGGAGTTGGGCCGGCTCGTACACCTGCTGGGGCGCCGAGAATCGCGAGGCAGCGGTGCGTTTCATGCCGGCAACCCACGGCAATCCGTACGGCGCGCATGCCGAAGTGAAGGTCGTCGATCCCTCCGCTAATCCGTATCTGGCCACCGCCACGATCCTCGGTCTCGCACTGGAGGGCATCGAGAAAAACTCGACCCTGCCACCGGAGGTCACCGCCGATCCGCACACCCTGACAGCAGCGGACCGTCACGCCGCAGGCGCGGTGCAACTATCAGCTGACCAGGGTGCAGTGATTGCCGCACTGGATGGGTCGACACGGATGCGAGAGATCCTCGGGGACCCCGTAGTCGACGCACTCGTCGCAGTCCGTCGCTATGAGCACGCGAACTATTCAGATCTCGATGCCGGGGCACTGGCCGACAGATTCCGAATGGCCTGGAGCCTGTGACGGCTCGTCAGGTGCTCGCTGAGCACATCGCCGGGTTGAGGCTGGTCGACAACCATGTGCACGGGTACTGGCTGACGGGCGGTGACCGGCGTCGATTCGAGAACGGACTCAACGAGGCCAATACCGAGCCGCTAGCCGACTTCGATTCCGGATTCGACACCCAACTCGGCTTTGCGGTGCGGGCGCATTGCGCGCCGATTCTCGGTTTGACGCCCCATGCCGAACCTCACATGTACTGGGAACGTCGCAGTGAGCGCACCGCGGCAGGGTTGGCCGGCTTGTTCCTCGCCGCGGCCGGTGTCAGCGACTGGTTGGTGGATACCGGGCTATCCGCCGATGTGGCCGGACCGGCGGAGGTCTCCTCGGCATCCGGATCGGCCGCACATGAGATCCTGCGACTTGAGCAGATCGCCGAGCAGGCGGCCATAGCAGCGGGTGGGTACGCGGACGCGTTCCGGGAAATTCTCTGGCGCAGAGCCGATGGTGCGGTGGCGACGAAGACCGTCCTTGCCTACCGCGGAGGATTCGACGGCGACTTATCGCAACCTTCGCAACACGAAGTGGCCGAGGCCGCGGTTCAATGGCGCGCCGCCGGGGGAGTTCGGCTGACCGATCGGGTGCTGCTGCGTTTCGGCATTCACGAGGCGCTGCGCCTGGGTAAGCCACTGCAGTTCCATGTCGGCCTCGGTGACCGCGACTGCGATCTGCATCGCACCAACCCGATGCTGCTACTCGACTTCCTCCGGCAGTCCGGACAAACCCCGGTCGTACTGCTGCACTGCTATCCGTACGAGCGCGAGGCCGGGTATCTCGCGAGCGCGTTCAACAACGTCTACCTAGACACCGGCCTGAGTATCAACCATCTCGGCGCCCGCGCCGGAGCCTTCATCGCTCGCACACTGGAACTCGCGCCCTTCCGCAAAATTCTCTACTCCTCAGACGCCTTCGGGCCACCCGAACTGCACTACCTCGGAGCGACACTCTGGCGCGATGGAATCGCCTCTGCCCTAGCAGATTTCGTCGATCAAGGGCAGTGGTGCACCCAGGATGCCACGCGCATCGCGACACTCATCGGTCGAGACAACGCACGGCGGCTCTACCAGCTTTCTGAGTGACTCTCAGATCAGCCCGGTGGCGTCGAACATCCACGACGTGTCGGCGGCGGCGAGTTGCTCCATCCAGTCCGCCGGGGCGTGGTTGAGCAGGCCACCGAAATCCCA
>CAIWCQ010000196.1 GCA_903911165.1 uncultured Actinomycetes bacterium
AGAAGATCGACGAGTAGGTGCCGACCAGGATGCCGACCAACTGGACCAGTGCCAGATCCTTGAGAGTACCGACGCCCAGCACCCATACCGCCACCACGATCAGTGACAGCACCGGCATGATTGAGATGAGGCTGGTGTTGATCGACCGCATGAAGGTCTGGTTGATGGCGAGGTTGGCCTGCTCAGCGAAGGTGCGCCTGGTGGTGTGCTCGAAGCCCTTGGTGTTCTCCTCGACCTTGTCGAAGACGATGACCGTGTCGTAGAGCGAGAACCCAAGAATGGTGAGCAGACCGATCACCGTCGCCGGGGTCACTTCGAATCCCACCAGCGAGTACACGCCGGCGGTGGTGATCAGGTCGAAGCCCAGGGCCGCCAGCGCCGCCAGCGCCATGTATCTCTCGTATCGCAGCGTGATGTAGATGGCCACCAGCACCAGGAACACCGCCAGGGCGATCAGCGCCTTCCTGGTGATCTGGCCGCCCCACGTCTCCGAAACCGCTGAGTCGCTGATCGCCTGCTTGCTCGGTTTGCCGTCGACGCCCTTGGGTCCGAACTTCTCGAACAGGGCATCCCGGAGTTGGGTGGTCTGGTCGTTGTCGAGCGCCTCCGACCGGATCTGCACGGTGGCCGTCGATCCGTTGCCGACCACCACCACCGACTGGGCGCTGCGCCCGAGAGTCTGGGCGAAGGTCTCCTCGACCTGGGCGATGCTGGCCTCGCCATTAACGCCGGCCCGCGGGAACGACATCTTCGTGCCGCCCTCGAAGTCGATGCCGAAGGTGAAGCCCCGCAACACGATGCTCGCAATCGCGATACCGACGATCAGGAAGCTGATGCCGAACCACATCTTGCGCCGACCGACCACCTCGAACGCCCCGGTACCGGTGTAAAGGCGGGTGAAGAATCCGTGGTTGGGAATCTGGCCCGCCGGCGCCGGGACGGGGACGGGGACCGATTCGGGCAGATCGACCTCGGGCAGATCGGCATCGGGCAGATCGAACTCGGGCAGATCGGCATCAGGCAGATCGACCTCGGGCAGATCGGTGTCGGGGAGATCGGTGTTATCAGTCATCGGACTATCCCCGTTCCGCCGCGGCGAGCGTTTCGGACTGCCCGGCCTCCCGGCGCTCGCGCGCGATCCGCTGGACCGCGCCGAGGCCATTGAGTGCGGGCTTGGACATCGTGGGCGACTTCGAGGCGAGGTACACCAGCGGCCAGGTCACCGTGAACACCACGAGAACGTCGAGGATGGTGGTCAGACCCAGAGTGAAGGCGAAGCCCTTGACCTGACCGACGGCCAGGAAGTAGAGCACCGCCGCAGCCAGGAAACTCACCGCGTTGCCCGACAGGATCGTCTTTCGCGCTCGCGCCCAGCCACGCGGCACCGCCGAACGGAAGGAGCGGCCCTCGCGGATCTCGTCCTTGATTCGTTCGAAAAACACCACGAAGGAGTCGGCGGTGGTGCCGATACCGATGATCAGGCCCGCGATACCGGCCAGGTCGAGGGTGTAGTTGATGTATCTGCCGAGCAACACCAGGATGGCGAACACCATCGCGCCGGAGGCCACCAGCGACAGCGCCGTGAGCAGACCGAGCACCCGGTAGTAGAGCAGTGAATACAGCAGCACCATCGCCAAGCCGATGCCACCGGCGATCAACCCGGCACGCAGCGAGGTCAATCCCAGTGTGGCCGAGACGGTTTCAGCTTCTGAGGATTCGAAAGACAGCGGCAGTGAGCCGTACTTGAGGACGTTGGCCAGCTGTTTGGACGAATCGACCGTGAAAGGCGGATCTCCGCCGGAGATCTGGGTGCGCCCGCCCGGAATCGCTTCCCGGATCTGTGGCGCGCTGACCACTTCGGAGTCGAGCGTGAACGCGGTCTGCGTGCCGATGTTGGCGGCGGTGAAGTCGCCCCAGGTGGTGGCGGCCTCGTCTTTGAACTCGAGGTCGACGACGTAGGCGCCGCTCTGCTGATCGAAGCCGGAGACGGCGTCCTTGATCTGGTCGCCGCTGATGATCGACTTATCGAGGATGTAGACGTACTTCTGATCCTGCGAGCACGTGACCAACGGCAGTGCCGGGTCATCATTGCCGGCCAGCACATCATCCTCACCGCAGCGGCCGGCCATGTACTGCACCGAGATCAGCAGCAGGTTCTGGTTCGTGCTTTGCCGCAGGTCCTTTTCGAACTTGATGCGCGCCGCCAGATCCTGCCGGGGATCCGGGGGGGCGGGAGGCGCGGGGGCACCGGAGGTCGGCGAGGCCGTGGGAGACCCGGTGGGCGCCTGTGTCGGCGAAGCCGTGGGCGAGGGTGTGGGCGAGGGGGTGGGCGACGCCGTGTTGGGCGACTGTGTGGGCGAAGCCGTGTTGGGCGACGGCGTGGGCGACGGCGTGGGTTCGAGCGGATACGGC
>CAIWCQ010000197.1 GCA_903911165.1 uncultured Actinomycetes bacterium
GACCAGTTCGACTGGAACAAGTTCACCGGGATCACCTTCACTCCACTGGAACCCGACTACAACGCCGCCATGGTCGGCTGGCGGTACAACCTGACCACTCAAGAATTCGAGATCGGCCCCTACTACAACCTCGACAAAGCGCGGCTTAGCCCGAACGCCAACGAGGTGATCTCGGTACCGGCAGGGGAGACGTTTGAGTTCAACGTCGACTACAGCGGCATCACGTTGACCTACGGCGACCGCACGGTGTACAAGCCCTACCCGCCTGGTTTGACCGCCAACGTCTGGACCGCCGCGCGGGTCAGCGGATGGTTCGGCGGCAACGAAGTGGCCCCGCGGACGATTTCGTATTTTCTGCGGCTGAACTGAAGCTCGGCGTCAGTGCGTGCGAGCGCTCCCCGGCCCGCCCACCGCGCCAGGCGATAACGCTTATCCGCGCGAGTCGCTCGAACGCGACCACGAGGCTGTCAGCGCCGATTGGACCGCCGGCGCCACCATCCGCACCACTTCCTCCTGCGACGCCGACGCTAGCGGCTCCATCTGCAGGACATAACGGGCGGCGGCGACTCCCATGAGGTATGACGTCGCCAGAGTCACCCGCATCCGGGCGTCCGGAACACGCAGGGCGGCGGCGACTCGGTCGATGATCGCCGTTTCCAGGAATTCACGCAGCGTCGTGATCATCTTGGCAGCACTGGCCGCGTCGCGCACCATGACCGCGATCTGGTCACGGACCTCCGAATCGTCGAGCATCTCCAGGGTGACCCGCACAAGGCGCTCGCCGAGACCGTCGATGCCCGGTGCCAGGATGCGGGTGATAGCGGTGCCGGGTTCGAACGGCAGCTTCATTGCTGCGGCGAACAGTTCCTCGCGGTTGGCGTAGTAACGCCGAATCAGGTCCGGTGCCACACCGGACGTCGCCGCGACACCCTTGATGGTGGTGGTGAGGTAGCCCTGCCGCGCGTACAACCCGCGCGCCGCATCGAGCACAATCTTCATGACGTCGGGGTTAAGACTTTCTTTCGCCATCGCCATCCCTGTTCAGATCACGCGGAGTAGTCAATCAGTCGAGGCCAACTTACCGTGCTTCGTCGCTGACATCAGTTGCCGCCTAACCCGGGCCTGGTGGCCAATGTATGGACCGCTGCGCGGGTCAGCGGCGTCAGTGCGTGCGAGCGCCACTGCTCCGACGACGGGGCCCGCCAGACCTGCTGCGGCCCGGCTGATTCGCGGCGGGCGCGTTACCCCGACCGCGTCGGTGGCCGGCGTTGTCCGGTCGACGGGACCGACTGCCCTGCGAGTTGTTCTGCGGCGGAGCCACTTCGGGCGCGAGCATCCGGTGCGGTGCGGCCTCACCGACGAGCGTGTGCACGGCTTCGGAGTCGGCTGCCACCCGTTGCGGGGTGACGGTGATGCCTGCCTTGCGCATCAGCAACTGGGTTTCTTTACGTTGCTCGGGCAGGACGACGGTGACGACATCGCCGGCACCTCCGGCCCGCGCGGTGCGTCCGGATCGGTGTAGGTATGCCTTGTGTTCAGCAGGCGGATCGATGTGCACAACCAATTCCACATCATCGACGTGGACGCCGCGCGCCGCGATATCGGTGGCGACCAGAACCATGACGTCGCCGGCGGCGAACTTCGCGAGGTTGCGGTCACGGGCCGGCTGGGACAGATTGCCGTGCAGATCAACTGAAGGCACCCCGGCCTCGGTGAGCTGCTTGGCTAGTTTCTTCGCCTGATGCTTGGTCCGCAGGAACAGAATCCGCCGACCGTTACCGGAGGCTAGTCGATGTACGAGGGCCTTCTTCGCGTCAACTCCGTCGACGTGGAAAACGTGGTGAGTCATGTTCGACACTGGCGAGTTCGCCTCATCGACGGAGTGCATGACCGGATTGCGCAGGAACCGGGTTACCAGTTTGTCGACGCCGTTGTCGAGAGTCGCCGAGAACAGCATGCGCTGGCCTCCGGCGGGGGTTGCAGCGAGGATGCGGGTGACCGCGGGCAGGAAGCCAAGATCGGCCATGTGGTCGGCTTCATCCAAAACGGTGATCTCGACACGGTCCAGGCTGACGAGGCGCTGCTTCATCAGATCCTCAAGTCGGCCGGGACAAGCCACCACGATATCGACGCCAGACTTCAGCGCGCTCACCTGACGTCCCTGCGGAACACCACCGAAGATCGTGGTGACCTTCAATCCGTAGCACTGCGCCAGTGGCTCCAGTGCGGCGGCGATCTGGGTGGCGAGTTCTCGAGTGGGCGCCAAGATCAGTCCCGCAGGCTGGCTGGGATTGCGCTTACCGCCGTTGAGTCTGCTGACCATGGGGATCGCGAAGGCCAGCGTTTTGCCGCTGCCAGTCTTACCGCGACCGAGTACGTCCCGACCGGCCAGCGTGTCGGGAAGTGTCTCGACCTGGATCGGAAAGGGCGCTGTGATGCCGAGCTTGGTCAATTCGCTGACCAAGGCGCTAGGCACGCCGAGTTCGGCGAAGGATGCAGTGGTAGTCATGATGAATGCCTTTCAGGCAATGGCGTGCGTGGTCGACGACTAGTGAGTCGCGCGCCTGAGCACGTGTGTGGCGAGATTGCCGGGGGGCAAAATCGATCGCCGCGAGACGTATGTGCTTGGCTGCACGGAACATCCGAGTCGGCGCCGTTGTTGCGATATGCATTCGGCGCGACGGTGAGGATGAACATTCATTCCACGACGTAAGCTGACATCGGATGTCAACGTTGGGTCAATCATAGCGCACGACGCATGCATCCAAGCCAACGGTGTAACGTACAGCACACAGCTCATCCCAATGACCGCGCGTCTGAGCGGTTCGCATCAACCCTGAGGACGCGATGATTAGCGACCGTGACGATCACCGCCCGGCGATTCGCCTCCGGTTGACGTTGGCGTCCGAATTGGGCCGCGATATCGATGGCGCGTGGTGGTTGCGTACGGCGCGGACTGCAAGGGAATTGCCTGAATTGATCGCAACCCTCAAGAGCAGGTTGGGGGAGATCGTCGACATCAATGTCAACTGGTCGCTCGATGGACCGCCGCGGATGACCTTCTACGGCGGTGAGTGCAAGCGTCAACCGGTGATGACCCTCACTGGTGCCAGCGCCGAAATCAGTCTGCTGGTGGTTCCTTCCACCACCAGTGCCGCCCTGGCGGTAATGATCCTTCGTCACGCGGCACGATTGCCCATCGAACCGTTCCACATTGACACCGACGCGTTCAAGACAGCGGAGGGCATCGTCCTCGCGGCACGCGCCCAGCGAGGGTTGCCGGTCACGTCACTGTGACCTGAAGCAGCGTGGCATTTATTCTATGTTGCTATGAGGAAAGCATTACTCGTCTCGGTGGCGGTCATCGGCGTTATTGTCGGCGCGGTCGCGATCGCCGGCTTCATCCGATTCAATTTCACTAGCGGCGGTGATGTGGTCAGTGATCGGAAATCATCACCGGAAATCTCCGACCTGACCATCACGATTGACACACAGGAATTCGCCATGTCCGACGGTGTTGCCGTGATACCGCCGTCGCAGGGTTCGGAGACGGCGAATACGCTCCGCCTCATCGGCGCACCGGTGATGGGTGACAGTGACGTGGGTGACAGCGACGTGGGTGACAGTGACGGCGACGGCAATCCCGATGCGGCGCTATTGGTTCAACACGATCCGGGTGGTAGCGGAACCTTCTATTACGCCGTCGTCGCCATTAACGACGGCGGTTCCTACCGCGCCTCGAATGCCTTGCTCCTGGGGGACCGCATTGAGCCGCGAGCCGTGGAGTTCGCCGACGGCCGTTTCGTCTACACCTACGCCGAACGCAAACCCGGCGACTCGATGTCGGAGCGCGGAACCGTTGAGAAAAGCGTCACAGTAACCGTCGATAACTCCGCCGGCGCCATCTCATCGTCGTGACCCTTAGACGCCAATTCGTCACAGTGACGTTTTAGGCTCTCGTGACCGGCTTAGGCGATAGGCGTCCATTTCGGCCGGCCCGCCGGATCCGCTCGTTAGGTCGGGTGGGCGCCGCCGAGTGTTGGGCCGGACGAGTCTCGGGCCGACGAGTCTCGGGCCGACGAGTCTCGCGCCGACGAGTTTCGAGTCGGCTCGGCGAATCGCAGGCGAGCGGATGCAAGCGACCAGACGTACGTACGCCAGC
>CAIWCQ010000198.1 GCA_903911165.1 uncultured Actinomycetes bacterium
CTCGAGGTCCGTTGCGGTGATCAACTGCGCACTCTCCTGCTGCTCGTCTATTTCTCATCAGTGAAGACCGGAGCGCGGTTCTCGGCGCGCGCAGCAACCGCCTCTTCGAAATTCGCGGTAAGCAGGCGCACATAGAGCTGCCCGAGGCCCTCGGCCTGCATATGTCCCTCTAGAGTACCGGCGTCCAATCCGGTCCACAGCGTGCGCTTGGTGAGTTCGGTGCCCGGCCTGGAGAAACCGGCGATCCGCTCGGCAATTTCGTAGCAGGCCGCCAGCAGCTCCTCCCCTGGCACCTGACGGGATACCAGGCCGATACGTTCGGCTTCGGCAGCATCGACGTCGCGGCCGGTGAGCATGATCTCGAAGGCCCGCGACGAGCCGATGGCCCGGGGTAGCAGGTAGCTCAGACCCAGCTCGCTAGCGGTCAGACCGTTGTTGATCCCGGCGGCCCGAAAGTACGCGTCGGAAGCGGCTACCCGGATATCGGCAGCCAGCGCCAGACACAGTCCGCCGCCGATCGCCGCGCCGTTGACCGCGGCGATGATCGGCTGGTGCAGCCGACGCATGGCCAGGATGACCTCATCGAGGATCTCCATCGACCGCAACGCGTACGTCGGCCGGGTGAGACCGTCGACATGCGGTACCGAGCCGGCCGACTTGTGGTCAGCGCCCGAGGAGAATCCCCGGCCGGATCCGGTCAGCACCACCACTCGCACGTCGTTGTCGTGATTGAGCTCGGCGAGTGCCTTCGCGAGCGGAATCATGACGTCGAAGGCCATCGAGTTCATCCGCTCGGGCCGGTTCAGGGTGATCAAGGCCACGTGCGGCCGGGGCCGGTCAACAAGAACGAAGTCTGAGTCGCGGTTCACCAGTGCACGCTATCGCGTGCAGGGCTGCGCAGTCAGAGGTCGGTGACCGGTGATGCTTCCGCGGCCGCTGCTTCGAGGTCGAATTCGCGAAGTTGGACGATAAGATCCTCCAAGGCCGCCGGTGGCAGCGCCCCGGCCTGGTTGAACACCAGATGGCCCTTCTTGAACGCCATCAGCGTCGGGATGGCCCGGATCTCGGCGGCGGCGGCGAGCCCTTCTTGGGCTTCGGTGTCGACTTTGGCGAACACGATGTCGGGATGCTTCTCCGACGATGAGGTGAAGGTCGGCGCGAAAGCGCGGCACGGACCGCACCATGATGCCCAAAAGTCGACCAGCACGATGTCGTTGCCGGCGACGGTATCGTTGAAGTCCTGCTCAGTGAGATCTCGGGTAGCCATGCCGGTGCCAACGTCGGGGGCGGGCCCCGGTATTCCCGGGCTCAGACCCGACCGTGAAGCCGGCTAGACCGTGAAGCCCAGTGCGCGCAGTTGTTCGCGTCCGTCGTCGGTGATCTTGTCCGGGCCCCACGGCGGATTCCACACCCAGTTGATCTTGATCTCGTTGACCAACCCGGTGCCGACGAGTGCATTGAGCATCTGATCTTCGATGACATCGGTCAGCGGGCACGCCGCCGACGTGAGCGTCATGTCGATGAGTGCCGCCGTACCGGCCTCGCCCTTCTCCACGGCGATCCCGTACACCAGACCAAGATCAACGACATTGATGCCCAGTTCGGGATCCACGACGTCGCGCATAGCCTCTTCGAGATCGGCGAGTTGCTCGTCGGCGGTCACATCTGTCATCGCTTCTCCTCACATAGGGATGCGGTCGCCTCCGCGGCCGCGGTTTTGAACGCCAGCCAACCCAGCAGCGCACACTTCACCCGCGCCGGGTACTTCGACACCCCGGCGAAGGCGATGCCGTCGCCCAGCACGTGCTCATCACCGGGATCGGCTCCCCGCGAAGACACCATCTCACTGAACGCCTGCACCGTCTTCAACGCGTCGCCGACAGTCTGGCCGATCACCAGATCGCACAGCACCGAGGTCGCAGCCTGACTGATCGAGCAGCCCTGCCCGTCGTAGGAGACGTCGGTCACCCGCTCCCCGTCCTCGGATAGCGAAACACGCAACGTCACCTCGTCACCACAGGTCGGGTTGACGTGATACACCTCGGCGCCGAAAGGTTCGCGTAGACCGCGGTGATGCGGGTGCTTGTAGTGATCGAGGATCACGTCCTGGTACATCTGCTCGAGACGCATCAGGCGTTCCCGCGCTGACCAAAGAAGTCGATCGCGCGACGGACACCGGCGATGAGCCGATCGACTTCATCGGCGGTGTTGTAGACGGCGAAGGAGGCGCGGACGCTGGCGGCAAGACCGAAGCGGCGATGCAGAGGCGCGGCGCAGTGGTGGCCGACACGGACAGCCACCCCCTCGTCGTCGAGTACCTGCCCGACATCGTGGGCGTGGACCCCGTTCACGACGAACGCCACCGGCGAG
>CAIWCQ010000199.1 GCA_903911165.1 uncultured Actinomycetes bacterium
CGGTCCGCAGTAGGTCATGTCCGCTTCGGCGCTGCCGGCCGCCAACGCCGAACCGGCGTTGGCCAACGCGGCGTCAATCTCGGTGCTCAGCGTCTGGACGCAGGCGGCAGCGATGACGGCATGGTCCAGGGCGTCGACGGACCGGACCTCATGGCGCAGCGCCATATCGATCGCGTTGTATCCGCCCTCAGCCGGGCATTCAAAGAGGTGCGGGCCCATCCGCAGGGTGAGACCGTGCCGCTGGAGCACGAGGCAGAGCCGGCGGATGTGCTCCTCCCGGGCGAGGTCCTCGCGGGGGTAGGGAAGCCAGATATTTCGACGGGTGGCGATGGCGTGGCTCAGAGCGGCGACGACCTGCTCGACCTCGGCCAGATCATCGGCCGCGGCGGCTTCCCCGACCTCGAAGGCGAAGATTCCGGAGATGATCGCGCTGTGCTCCGCAGCCCGGATCGCAAACATCTCCGCCTGCTGCTCGGTAGCGGTATCCCCCAGGATAAGCACAGCATCAGTTTTCGTTTGTGTCATCGATCCTCCCCCTTGTTCTACTTGGACGTTGTGGACTCTTTTCCGGTAGTGGTTATTGCGTTTCAGCGTCCCGGTATTGCAGCGATCCCCCCGGGGCTGACTACACTGTAACATTTGCGCGCCGAAAGCGCAATATACTAGCCTGGCCCCATGCGCGACAACGAAACATCAGATCCGAATGTCTCAACGGTAGCAACAGGCACCGACAAGTTTTGCTACGAATTCCCCCGCGCCATCGTCGCCGTGGACACCGCGCTGTTGACTATTCACCCCGATCGCGGGCTCCTCGTGGTGGAGATGGAGCGCGGAGACACCGGCAAGTGGGCACTACCGGGCACCTTCCTGCGTGACCGCGAGACGCTGGCCGAAGCCGTCGAACGTTCATTGGACGAGAAGCTCGGCGTGCGGGATATCCGACCGGCACAGTTGAACGTCTTCGACGATCCACACCGCGATGAACGCCATTGGGTGCTGTCGGTGGCCCACGTCGCGGTGGTCCGCCCCGAACAACTGAAGTCGCTGGGTGACGGGGCGGCGAAGAACATCCGACTCGTCTCGGTGGACCGACCCGGCGAGTTGGCCTGGGACCACCCCAATATCGTCAAACGCGCCAAGGAATACGTGCGGTCTCGCTACGAAGAGCAACCCGATCCCGACCGGCTGCTGGGAAACACTTTCACACTGCGCGACCTCCGACTTGTTCACGACGCTGTCGCCGGCCACGACGATCCATGGGACCGCGACGCCTTTCGCCGCCGGATGCAACAGCTCGTCGTGCCCACCGGCGTGAAATCCGACAGCGGCTCGCGCGGCCGGCCGGCTCAACTGTTCCGCAGACGGTCAGCGCGTGACCGGGCGCTCTAACTCAACCCCCCGAGGATGTTGCATCGACCGCTCCAATGTCGGTGTGGACGAAATCGCCGCCCTTGAAGAGCAGCGGCTCACCGCTGACCTTCGCCAGTGCGTAGGCGAAGCAATCCCCGTAGTTCAAGCCGGCTCGATTGCGTCCCTTGCCGAAGCGCCGGTAGGCGGACCGCGCGACATCGGCCTGCTCGGCGTCGACCGCGACCAGATCGACGGCCGCCCGATGCAGCCAGAGGTCCAGCTCCCGTCCGCCAGGCTCACCGAATCGCTGCTCGACGACGATGGCCGCCTCCAGATAGGAGGCCGTCGACATCAAGCGAACCGGATCCGCGGCCACTGCGGCTTCGAACCGCTGCGCCTCCGACTCGTTGGTGAGCATGGCCACGAGCGCGGAAGTCTCGATCACCATCAGGTGGGCAGCCCGTGGTGGTCGTAGCCGATGATGGCGTCGCTGGCGCGAGGATCCAACACCGGCAAGTCGGCGCATCGACGGCGGATCGCTGCCAGTTCCTCGCTGAGCGGCACCGATCTGGTTCGCCCAGTCTCGCGGGCCAGACGTTCCCGCAGCGCGACCACGATCGCTTCGGTCAGGGTTTCGCCGGTGCGGGCTGCCAGTTCTCGAGCCAGCCGGTCGGCTTCGGGGTCTTTGATACTCAAGGCCATTAGATGGATTATATATCAGGATACGGATTCTAGACAAGTACTGCGCCGCGCACCTGGTGACCGAACCGCTGAGACTGTAGCACAATTAGTGCTACCATCGGCCGATGGAGGCGATCGGAGTCCGGGAGCTCAGGCAGTACGCGTCGCGCTACCTCGCCAGGGTCGAAGCCGGCGAAGAATTGGGCGTCACCAACAACGGTCGCCTCGTCGCACGACTGGTCCCCGTGCGCGACGCGGAGCGTTCCCGCGCGGCCCTGATCGAATCGGGCGCCCTCATCCCGGCGCGTCGGCCGAGCAATCTCCTCGACGTCAACGCCATTGCGCCTGCAGACCCGGAGCGCACGCTCTCCGATATTCTCAACGAGATGCGCGACGAACCATGATCTACATGGATACCTCGGCATTGACCAAGCTGCTCATCGCCGAGCCGGAGACGCCGGAATTGCGCAACTGGCTCACCTCGCAGATCGATCAGGGCGATAGCGCAGCGACGAGCGCCCTCGGCAGGGTCGAACTGATGAGAACCGTTGCCCGATATGGGGATATCAGCCAGGCCGACCGAGCCCGTTACCTACTCGACGGGCTGGACATTCTGCCGCTCACCGAACCGATGATGTCTCTCGCCGAATCAATCGGCCCGGCAACCCTGCGATCACTGGACGCCATTCACCTCGCCGCGGCCGCCTACTTCGACCAGGAACTGACCGCCTTCGTCACCTACGATCATCGCTTGCTGAACGGCTGCCGCGATATCGGCCTCACGACAGCGTCACCGGGAGGCGCCAGGTAGTCGACTACCGGCCGCTCACCTGCGGTCGTCGTCGGGAAGCCCAAAGATCTCACGCCGAATACGTTCCAGTTCAGCCTCGCGCTCCAGACGTGCGCGCTGTTGTGCCGCGGTACTCAGGTGGCGGTAGCGCATGTGCAGGGTGTGAAGGCCACGCGCCGTCGTCAGGTTCATATAGGGATTCCCATGACGCTCGCGGTAGCGGGCGAGAAGCTGCGCATCGGTCTCATCAGCCATCGACATCTCCATTGCTCGCCGCCAAGGATACCGCGGACCTCTGACACGTCCCGATGCCGAAACAGACCACTAGGCTGCGGAACATGAAGATCTTCCTCGGTGCGGGTGCCTGTGCGCTGCTTGTCGGTGCCGGCCTGTGTGCCACCGCGGCACCGGCGTCGGCGTGCCCCTACGGAACCGTGCCCAGCGACTTTTCCGGTGTCTGCGTCAGCGGTACTTCCGGTGGCGGGCAGGCCGTCGTACCCGCTGCTCCGCATACCGGGGCCGTGTACGGCGGTGGCCCCAACGAGCTACCCACGGTGGACGGCATCCCCTGCACCCCGCAGCACCTCGGCACCTGCATCGGGCTGTCGATGAGCCAGGGCTAAGCAGGCGGCGCGATCGGATCCGACGGCGGAGGTGCCGGTGCGGGTGCTGGCGGTTCCGGTGGTGGCGGGGGAACGTTGGTGTCGGCGAAGCTGCCCTCGGGTCCGACGACGAACCCCACCTGCTCGCGGGTGTTGAGGCAGGCGATCACACCGGCGTCGTCCACCCCGCAGGCGACTTGGCGGTAACTCAGCCGGGTGTTGGGCGGCAGCGGCAGTACCGCCCCGGCCGCGGCGAACTTGGGAGTCTCGGTGGTGGTAAACACCGGCATACCGGTGGGGCCCGCGCTCACCAGGTTGGCGCCGTCGGGCGCCCCGGGCAACGGACCGCTGCAGCCGTAGTCGCCATTGGTGGAGTCGAGAATGCAGACCACCCCGGCCGGCCCGGCAAAGGCGAACCACTTGCCACTGTTGACGGTGTAGTTCGCCGGGTTCACCGGCATGTAGGCGAACACGTCCGGGATCGGCGGCGGCGGGGTCTGCGGGTCGGCGGCAGCAGGAAACGCCCCGGCCACCGCACCCGCCGCGACGACGGCGGTGAGAACAATCCTGCGCAGCATCAACCCAGCTTAACCCGGGTCCGCCCAGTTAGCCGCGCCGCCGGTGCGCTCAGGGCAGCACCGTGCGCATCAGCATCACGTTGTAGGCCGACCACAGTGACACGTTGTAGTACAACTCGCGCCCGGTCGACCACGGGTGCAGGAACGGCGCGTACACCCCGCCCGGGGTGAAGACCGACGACACCAGCATCTGCTCGGGCCCCCACGGACCCTGCGGGGCCGGCGCGGTGCGCATCACGACGTCGTTGGCCCGGTTGGTGTAGAGCGCCAGGTACTGCTTGAGGTAGGAGTTGTACTGCGCTGACATCTCGCCCACCGGGCCGGGGATCACCACGGTAGCCGCGGCCGGGTTGGCCGGCACCCAGGTGTTGGCGTCGGAACTCCAGTACTCGTACTTGGTCAGATCCGGCACCACCGCCGGTGCCACCCGGGCCACATACGCCGAACCGCCACGGCCACTGGGCGTTCCGTAGGTGTAGAGGTAGGGGTCACCCGGGCCCGGCTTGAGGAACGCACCCATCTGGAACTTCTCGTTTCCGGCCTGCGGTGTGCGGAGGGTGCCTGGATAGACACCCCAGGTTTCGCCGTTGTCGGTCGAGACCGCCAGCGCCGAGTAGTTGGTGGTCCACGCCCCGTCGCCGTCCCACTTCTTGATGGACATGAAGTTGAGGAACTGTTTGCCGCCGAAGCCGACCCCGGCGGTCGGGATGATGCCGGTCTCCTGCGGCGCGGCATTGATGGTGTTGACGATCTGCTTGGCGATACCGGGCCGCCACACCGGCGCGCCGGCATAACGGTTACCGACGGCAGCGTCTCCGACGGCGATCGTGTTGGCCAGGGTGCGGTCCGAGGAGCGCATCAGCACGTTGTAGCGCCACTGCTCGCCGGGGATCTGGCAGAAGCCCTTGGTGTCACCGAAGGCCATCAGCACCTGGTTGTTGGCGGGATCGCCGTTGTCCCACATGATCCCGAGGTCAGTGCCGGTGACCGCAAAGTTGGCGATGGTCTTGTTCGGGCTGTCCGGCCCGGTGACCCAGCCGACCACCGCGGTACCCGGCGGCAGGTCCGACTGCGGGACGGCCACCGCCGGTGCCGGCAGGGGTGCGGCGGCGATCGGCGCCGTTGCGGTGTCGGGTTTGGGCACCGGGGCCACCGGAGCCACCGCCGCCTGCTGCTGGACGGGCGCCGACTTCGGGGCCAACGCCTGGGCGAGGAGTTGGCCGATGTTGGGCAGTGGCGCCTTGTCGTTGGCGCCGACGGGCTTGTGGCCGATCGGGCGGCTCAGCGGCGCGATCTTGCCCGGGCTCGGAATCTGCACGTCCTGGCCGGGCAGTGGTTGGGCTTGTGCCGCCGCGCCCGAACATCCCTCGGCGGCGGCGGGCGGTGCGGTGATGCCCGCGCACAGCACGGGCACCAGTGCCCACGCCGTCCACGACTTCCCGGCTGCTGACGACACGAGGCGCCTTCCGTTCACGGCGACGGCGCGGC
>CAIWCQ010000200.1 GCA_903911165.1 uncultured Actinomycetes bacterium
TCAATGCCCACATCGAGGAGACCTACAGCGGTTTCACCCTGGTGCGGACCTACGGTCACCGGGATTCGGCGCAGGCCCGATTCTCCGAACTCAACGCCGACGTCTACCGCTCAAGTTTCGCCGCGCAATTCCTCTCCGGGTTGATCTCCCCGGCAACGATGTTCGTCGGCAACCTCAGCTACGTGGCCGTCGCTGTGATAGGCGGCTTTCAGGTGGCGACCGGCCAGATCTCCCTGGGTAGCGTCCAGGCCTTCATCCAGTACGTCCGGCAGTTCAATCAGCCGCTGACCCAGGTGGCGGCGATGTACAACGGGTTGCAGTCCGGAGTTGCCAGCGCCGAGCGGGTGTTCGAGTTTCTCGACGAGCCGGAGGAATCACCCTGCGCGGTGGGCGAATTGCCCTCCGGCAGCGGCCGGGTCGAGTTCCGCAACGTCGGGTTCGGCTACTCCGCGGGAACGCCGGTGATCGAAGACCTGTCGCTGGTCGCCGAGCCGGGGACCACGGTGGCGATCGTCGGGGCGACCGGTGCCGGGAAGACGACGCTGGTGAACCTGCTGATGCGGTTCTACGACGTCGACTCGGGGCAGATCCTGCTCGACGGCGTCGATATCCGGCAGGTGAGCCGGAGGTCGCTGCGATCCCGGATCGGGATGGTGCTGCAGGACACCTGGCTCTTCGGCGCGACGATCGCCGACAACATCGCCTACGGCAGCCCCGACATGACCTTCGACGAGGTGACCGAGGCGGCCCGGGCCGCCCACGCAGACGGCTTCATCAGGTCGCTTCCCGCCGGTTATCAGACGATTGTCGGCGAGGGCAACCTCAGCGCCGGCGAGAAACAGTTGATCACGATCGCCCGGGCCTTCGCCGCCCGCCGGCAACTATTGATCCTCGACGAGGCGACCAGTTCGGTGGACAGTCGCACCGAGTTACTGGTGCAGCAGGCGATGGCCCGGTTGCGTAGGGACCGGACCGCGCTGATCATCGCCCACCGGCTGTCCACCATCCGCGATGCGGATCTCATCGTGGTCATCGATGGCGGTCGCGTGGTCGAGTCCGGCGGCCACGCGGAGTTGCTGCAGCGGCGCGGGGCGTACTGGGCGATGGTCAATCGCTAGCGGAAGCAGGGATGGGATACTCACCTCATGGCAGGTAACGAGCTCGATCCCCAGCGCGCCCGCGCGGCCCGCGATGTAGTACGTCAACATCCGGCGATGTCGCTAATCGCGGTGTCACCGGTCCTTATCGGAGTCGGCCTGGTGTGGTGGCTGGGACACCCCGTCTGGGCGATCCTGCTGCTGATCGGCGCCACCGTCGTCGGTGGCCGCGCGCTGCTGCGTAAACGCTGAGTTCGCGGGACCTCAGGCGCCTGCAGCCCCAGTGCCGCCCAGATCAGTGCCGCCCAGATCAGCGCCGCCCAGATCAGCGCCGCCCGAGATAGGGGCGAGACGGACCCGGTAGAGCTTCACGTCGGAGATGACGCCGCGCAGTCGCCGAGACCCGGCGAAGGAGAACAGGTAGCGGTCGTCGTCGGCGATCTGCTCTCGAGCGGATTCGGCGACGAGCACCGAGCCGGGCCGCGCCGCCGACGTCACCCGGCTGGCGAGATTGACCGGGCTGCCGAACCAGTCACCGGCACGGCTCACCGCGGGTCCGTAGGCCACCCCCACCCGCAACTGCGGCAGGAGTTCGTCGACGTCGGCGGTCTCGATCAGCGCGAGCATCACGTCCAGCAATGCCGCGGTGTCGGTCGAGACGAACATCACGGCGTCGCCGATCGTCTTGATCAGACGCACCGGGGCGACCACGGCCTCGCGGGCGATCTCGGCCAGCCGGTTGGCCAGCAGTTCGATGCCCTCCGGTGGCAGCTCTTCACCGAGTCGGGTGAAGCCGACGAGGTCGGCGAACGCACAGGCCACCAGCCGCGCGCCGGGCAGCGGCGCACCGGCCCGGCGCTCACTGGCATTGATCGCGTCGGTTTCGGCCGCGTGGCGCAGTTGCATCAACAGCATGTCCTGGATCATCGGGCCGAGCATCGGCGCAGCCACGCTGACAAGCGCCTGCGAGCCGGTGGCGATCTCGAGTTCGGTGACGCCCGGGTACAGCACGGGGCCCAACGCCGCGGACCGCATCACCTCTGCGGCGTTCGACAGGCCATCGGCGAGCACCCGAACCACCGTCAGCAAGTGATCGGCATCGATTCCCAGTTCGAGAAACCGCTTGATGTGAACCGCGGTATCCGCGTCGGGCCGCATGAAGACCAGCGCGTCGGGATCGTCGACCTGCGGTAGCCCGCTGGCTCGGTGAAAACGGTTCAGCTCGTCGAGATCAAGGCCGACCTGCTCGCTGATCTGGCGGGCCGATACATAGGTGCCGTCATCGCCGAGGACCCGCCGAGCCGACAGCAGCATCGGCGCGAACGACTCCCGAATCTGTTCGACGCTGATGCCCTGTTCGAGCAGCCACGGGATCAACTCGGCTCGCTCGGCGCGTGCCCGACCGGTCAATCCGTCGAGTAGATCGGAGGTTTCGGGATCGAAGGACCCGTCGCCGAGGCCGCTCATGAAACCAGCGGGCGGCGGTTCGCCCACGGCCGGGCGGCTTCGATCTGGGTGCTCAGCGACAGCAGTGTCGCCTCGTCCGACGGCCGACCGACGAGTTGCACCGACACCGGCAGACCCTCGCCGTCCAGGGTCCACGGCACCGATGCCGCGGGCTGACCCGTCGCGTTGAAGATCGCATTGAACGGCACCCGGGAAGCGACCATCGCCAGTGTGGCGACCCCACCCCGGTGCTGGTAGCGGCCGACCCTGGACGGACCAGTCGCGGTGCCCGGAGTGATCACCACGTCGACATCATCGAAAATCGACAGCACCCGCGCCGCCAGAGCCGACTCAGCGGCGCGCACCTTTGCGATCTGGCTATCCGAGATCAGCCCGCCCAGTCGGGCGATCGCTCGCGTTCGCGGCTCAAGTCGCTCCGGATACGGCAGTTTTTGCACATCGTCGTACACCCCGCGCCACATCCGTGGCAGCACATGTCCGTAGAGCGCCCACACCGGGTAGTCCGGGTCGCGCCAGATCACCTCGTGGCCGAGGTCGCGCAACAATGTCTCCACGCCGTCCAATGCCTGCTGTTGCGCCCGCCCGACTCGGCCGATCATGGTCGGAGGGAGCTTGGCGCTCAACGCGATTCGCAATCTTCCCGGTTTGCGGGCGGCTGCTTTGACGAAACCGCCGCGGGGAGCCTTGCCGGTGTTGGTGACATCCAGGAACAGCGCGGAATCGGCAACCGTGCGAGACAGTGGACCGTTGACACTTAGGCCCAGCCATGCGTCGTCGTGCGGAGCGATCGGCACCCGGTCTCGTTGCGGTTTGAGGCCGAAGAGCCCGCACCAACTGGCCGGGATACGGATCGACCCCGCGCCATCCGAGCCCAGTGCGATCGCCGCCAGACCGGCGGCCACCGCCGCTCCGCTGCCTCCGCTGCTGCCGCCGGGCGTGTAGGCCAGGTCCCACGGGTTATGGGTGGCACCGAAGGAGACCGTCTCGGTGAACGGCCACAGCATCATCTCCGGGACCGCGGTCTTACCCAGGATCACCGCGCCCGCATCGCGTAGCCGACGCACCACCTCGGCGTCGGCGGTGGCGGGCAGGTCATAGGCGCTGGTGCCGTAGCAGGTGAACTCACCGGCCACGTCGACGTCGTCCTTGATCGCGATCGGAACACCCAGCATGGGCAATCGCTCACCGGCGTCGAGTCGCTCCTGGGCGGCGGCCGCCTCCCGTCGGGCACTGTCGGCCATCACCACCCGGTAGGACCGCACCTCGCGGTCGAGTCGGCCGATGCGCTCGAGGTACAACTCGAGAAGCGCCGGTGCGGTGATAGTTCCGGCTGCGAGTAAGCGGGCTTGCTCTGCGGCGCCGGCGAAGGCGATGTCGGTGGCGTCCACTGGGCCTAGCCTAACCGGATCTGGGCCGAGCCTATCCGGATCTGGGTCGGGCCTAACCGGATCTGGGGCAAGCGCAGCCCGGTCCGTCCGGCAGGGAACGGTACGGTCGTGGCTATGAGCGACGCCCTCAATCCGCGGTACGGAACCATCGACGGCGAGTACGGGCTGCGACTGGCCGGCACCAGCGCCGAGGACGACGGCCCGATCTGGATGGTCAACCTGATGCGGTACCGGGAGGTCGCCGACTACGCCGACGGCCGCGAGACCACGATCAGCGGTCGCGAGGCCGACGACCGCTACGCGCCGGTGGAGATCCTCGGCGATATCGGCGCCGCGCCGGTGTTCTTCGGGGACGTCGACCAGCAGTTGCTCGGCACGCCGTCCTGGGATCGGGTCGCGGTGGTCAAGTACGCCACCCGCCGTTCCTTCATCGACATGCAGTCCCGGCCGGATTTCCAA
>CAIWCQ010000201.1 GCA_903911165.1 uncultured Actinomycetes bacterium
CGTGAAGCGTTCGCCGAGATTTATGACCGTTATGCCGACCGGCTCTATGACTTCTGTGTCGGGCTACTCGGGGACCGTGACGCTGCGGCGGACTGCGTGCAGGACGCCTTCTGTGTTGCCGCGACAGACCTCGGAGGTCTGCGTGAACCCGACAAGCTCCGCCCGTGGCTGTACTCGATCGCCCGCCATCACGCGATGCGCCGTCTTCGGCTCCGCTACCGCGAAGAAGTCTCTGATGAGTTGCCTGACATGATCTCTCACGAAGCGAGCCCGGAAACGCTTGCCGGACACAGCGAATTAGCCCGTCTGGTTGCCGAAGCCGCCGGCGGGTTATCGGACCGCGACCGCGAACTGCTAGATCTGTCCTACCGGCACGGACTGGACGGCCCTGAACTCGCGGAAGCTCTTGGAGTGACGCTGACGAGCGCGAACACGATGATGTTCCGGCTGCGCCAAACCGTCGAACGCTGCCTGGGTGCCCTTCTGGTGGCGCGCGGCGCACAGGCCAATCCACACGCGTGCCCCGAGTTAGCGGAAATTCTCAAGGGCTGGGACGGTAAGTTCTCCGTCCTCATGCGTAAACGCATGGCCCGCCACATCGACGCTTGCCACACCTGCGAACAGGACCAGCGACAGCAGTTCAACCCGGTCGCACTGCTGGGCAGCACAGCCGTTTTCATCCCAGCCCCGGCAGCTCTGCGTCGTCAGACGTTGGACCGCGTACAGCTGACGTCCGCGAGTTCCAGCATGGTCGAGGCGTCCGGTCCTTCCGCGCGCTCCAGTTCGGCCGAGATATCCGGCCCTCCCGCCGGTTCGCGGTTGGCCGGGAAACGGCGAATGGCCCTCGTCGTGGGTATCCCCCTGTTGTGCCTGGGTTTGACGATCCCCTTGTTCCCGCGCCAGGAGGACCCAGTTTCCCGGGTAGTCGACATCGGCACTGGTTCGAGCGAAAGTCCGCTTCCGTTGGTTCCCGCGGTCATCAAGAGCGCCCCGACGCCCGCCCGTCAGAAGCCGGTCCCGAGTGGGGGCATAGCTGGAGAGTCAGTGCCGACCCAGCGGGCGCAGACGCCTGCCGGCGGAAATACCCCTGTTCCGGCCAGTACCCCTGGTCCTACTCCAGAGCCAGATAACCCCGGTTCGGCACCGGACATCATGCTTCCGAACACCGTTCCGGATACCGCTCCTGCCCCTCCCCCGATCTACTCCGAACCCGCCCCTGATTCAGACGCGAAAACCACCACCACCGACTCCGAGGGCGCCATCGAGACCGCCGAAACCGTCGACAGCCCAACCGGCACAGATCCGATTGACCCCGCTCCTAAAGGCCCGGTCAACCTCGGTCCGTTGCCGAACCCGAACCTGAACCTCCCCAAGACGAACACCGTGACCATTCCGAATATGAATGACACGTCCCTCAACCTGCAGCCGAGTGGTCCGCCCAATTCGATCACGACCACCGGCAGCGGCGGCAAGGCCACCTGGAACACCAAACCAGATGGCGGCACCACCTCAGGCGGCACCAAACCGGGCACCACCTCAACGTCCAAATAACGTCGAGCGATCACCGATTCGGCTACTGAAATATCCTGCGGCTCAGCACCGTTCAGCCGTCAGAGCTTTGCCACAGCCTAAGTGCTCGTCATTCCAACGCTCACCGGGCGCGCCAACGCCGCACCGCGGCGATCGCGGTATTCAATCCCCGGCGGCCGACACCGAGGGAATCAACACCGAGGGACTCATTGGCCGAGAACTCAGGACCGAGCGAGGCGAACATCCGCTCGCTGCGGGTCTCGGGCGCGTCATCGGCGGTGTCGCGGAGAA
>CAIWCQ010000202.1 GCA_903911165.1 uncultured Actinomycetes bacterium
CAGTCCGCCCCGACGGAGAACTCGGCGACCGGCAGCGCAGCCCAGGACGCGGCACCGACCGACCTGGAGATCGTCGCGCAGATGCCAATCGACGGCGACGGCAACGAGGTGAAACTGGCGGCCGGCGCGGTGCCGGTGAGCCCCGCCGGCAACGGCACGGCCACCTGCCCGCCGCTGACCATCGCGATGGCGGGCCCGCTCACCGGAGCGGACGCGCCGTTCGGTGGAAACGTCAGGGATGGTGCGCAACTCGCCGTCGATCAGCACAACGCCGCCAACCCCGGTTGCCAGGTTCAGTTGAAGGCTTTCGACACCGAAGGCGATCCGCAGAAGGCGACCGCGATCGCGCCGCAGATCGTCGACGACGCCGCCATCGTCGGATTGGTCGGCCCGACCTGGTCCGGTGAGACGAAAGCGACCGGATCAGTCTTCGATCAAGCTGGCCTGGTGGCCCTCACCCCGGCGGCGACCAACGTCGCACTCTCCGAACAAGGGTGGAAGACGTTCTTCCGCGGCCTGTCCAGTGACGGCGTGCAGGGACCGTCATTGGCCAATTACTTGAAGAACGTTGCGGGCGTGAAGAAGGCGTGCGTGATCGACGACAGCACCGACGCCGGCGTCGGTCAGGCGGACGCGGTTCGTCAGACCCTCGGGCCGATCACCGACACGGCGTGCAACATCTCGGTGAAAAAGGGAGACAAAGACTTCTCGGCCGCGGTGACCCAGGTCAAGAATCAGTCTCCCGATGTCGTCGTTTACGCGTCGTACTACACCGAGGCCGCGTTGCTGCTCCAGCAGTTGCGCGATGCCGGTTACACCGGCCTGTTCTCCGGACCTGACGGTCTCAAGGACCCCCAGTTCGTCAAGGCGGCCGGGCAGGCCGCCGAGGGCGCGATCCTCTCGTGCCCCTGCGGTCCGGCGCCGGCAAGTTTCTCGGACGAGTACTCCAAGAAATTCGGCCAGGCTCCCGGTACCTACAGCGTCGAGGCCTACGATCTCGCCACCATCCTGCTCACCGGCATCGACTCCGGCGCCGTCACCCGGGATGCCCTGCTGGAGTTCGTCCGCGGCTACTCAGGTCAGGGCCTGGCGCGCGAATATCGGTGGACCGACACCGGTGAACTCACCTCGAACATGATCTGGATCTACAAGGTTCAGTAGGGCTTTCCGACCCCGCCGCGGACGCGCGTCCTTCGACCGGATGTTAACCTCGGCTCATGCGATCGACGAACCGCTGCTTCTCGGCGGTCTGGGGCGTGGGTAATCCCGCCATCGCTAATGCTTGTTGTCGCTGACACACCCGCCCGCGGTCTGTTGTCGGTGGTGAACGGTGCTGAGGATCCCCAGCCAGTTTGCAAAGTCCACTGTCATTTCCGTCGGGCCGCGTTCCCGCCACCCGACCGGAAAGGTTTCTCACGATGATGTTTCCCGCGGTTCTACGCCGCCAGCGTTTCGCTGCGATACTCGTTACCGCCGCCACCGTGCTTACCGCGTGCGGCGGAGGAAGCAGCGACGTGGTCGGCGGGGGCGATGGCCCGAAAGCGGACACCACGCTGACCGTGGTGGCCTACGCGGTTCCCGAACCAGGCTGGAGCAAAATCATCCCCGCGTTCGCCGCCACCGCCGAGGGCAACAGTGTCGACGTCACCACCTCCTACGGCGCCTCCGGTGACCAGTCCCGCGCCGTCGTCGACGGCAAACCCGCCGACCTGGTGAATTTCTCGGTCGAACCGGATGTCACCCGACTGGTGAAGGCCGGCAAGGTGGCGCCGGACTGGAACGCCGACGTCACCAAATCCATCCCGTTCGGCTCGGTGGTCACCATGGTGGTTCGCAAGGGAAACCCGAAGAACATCACCGACTGGGACGACCTGCTGCGTCCGGGCATCGAGGTGGTCACACCCAGCCCGCTGAGTTCAGGGTCGGCGAAGTGGAATCTGCTGGCGCCCTACGCCGCCAAGAGCAACGGTGGCACCGATCAGCAGGCCGGGCTGGATTTCGTGCGCCGGTTGGTGACCGATCACGTCGAGACCCGGCCGTCCTCCGGACGTGAAGCCACCGACGTATTCCTGCAGGGCACCGGCGACGTCCTGCTGAGCTATGAGAACGAGGCCATCCATATCGAACGCCAGGGCGCCGAGAAAGGAGAGGTGGCCGTCGAGCACGTCAACCCGCCGCAGACCTTCAAGATCGAGAACCCGGTCGCGGTGCTGACCACCAGCACCCACCAGGAGGAGGCTCTGGCGCTCAAGAACTTCCTATTCACGCCGGAAGGCCAGAAGATCTGGGCACAGGCCGGCTTCCGACCGGTCGACCCGGCGGTGGCCGCGGACTTCGTGACCGACTTCCCGGTGCCGCAAAAACTGTGGACCATCGACGATCTCGGCGGATGGGCCACGGTGGATCCGGCACTGTTCGACAAGGAGAATGGCGCCATCACCACCATCTACAAGAAAGCCACCGGATGACGGCAGCCGCATACGGGGTTCGCCGCGATCGTTCGACCCCGGTACTCGCCGGTACCGCGTCGATCTGGCTGAGTGTGATCGTGCTGCTGCCACTGGCGGCCGTGGTGTGGCAGTCGGCCAAGGGCGGCCGCAGTGGGTTCTGGGCAGCCATCACCACGACCGCCGCCCTGGAGTCCTTCCGGGTCACACTGACAGTGGCCATCGGCGTCACCTGCGTGAACGCGGTCTTCGGCCTTCTCGTCGCCTGGGTACTGATCCGTGACGATTTCGCCGGCAAAAGGCTGATGGACGCGGTGATCGACCTGCCCTTCGCTTTGCCCACCATCGTCGCAAGCCTGGTGATGCTCGCGCTCTATGGCCCGTCCAGTCCGGTGAACGTTCATCTGCAGCACACCAAGTGGGGTATCGGGGTGGCGTTGTTGTTTGTCACGCTGCCCTTCGTGGTGCGCTCCGTGCAGCCGGTGCTGATCGAACTCGATCGCGAGGTCGAGGAGGCCGCCGCGTCGCTGGGAGCCAGCAATCCGGTGATCCTGCGCCGGGTGATCCTGCCGGCGTTGCTTCCCGCGCTGCTGTCCGGCGCCGGGCTTGCCTTCGCTCGGGCTATCGGTGAATTCGGCTCGGTCGTCCTTATCGGCGGCGCGCTGCCCGGTGAGACCGAGGTGACCTCACAGTGGATTCGAACCCTGATTGAGAACGATGACCGCACTGGTGCGGCAGCGGTTTCTGTTGTACTGCTGGCGATGTCGTTCCTGGTGCTGCTGGTGCTGCGGACCATCGGTTCGCGCGCCGCAAAACGAGAGGAATTGGCGCCGTGATCCTCTCGCCGCTGACGCGTTATGTCGGCCGTTTCGTCGCGATCGCCTACGTGGTGGTGTTGGTGGTGGTGCCGGTCGGCCTAATCGCGTGGCGAACCTTCGAGCCGGGCTTCGGCGCGTTCGTCGACTCAATCACGACGCCGGCGGCGATTTCGGCACTACAACTCTCCCTCCTGGTGGTTGCCATCGTCGTTCCACTCAACGTCATTTTCGGCGTCCCCACGGCACTGCTGTTGGCGCGCAAGCGCTTCCGCGGAAAAGCTGCCCTCCAGGCGGTGATCGACCTGCCGTTCGCCGTTTCGCCAGTGGTGGTTGGTGTGGCACTGATCCTGCTGTGGGGTACCGCGGGCCTGCTCGGTGTCGTGGAGAACGACCTGGGTTTGAAGATCATCTTCGGACTGCCGGGCATCGTCCTGGCGAGTATTTTCGTCACCGTGCCGTTCGTGATTCGGGAAGTCGAACCGGTGTTGCATGAACTGGGTACCGACCAGGAGGAAGCCGCGGCGACGCTGGGATCGAGTTGGTGGCAGACCTTTTGGCGGATCACCCTGCCGTCGATCCGGTGGGGGCTCACCTACGGGATCGTGCTGACCGTCGCCCGGACACTCGGTGAGTTCGGCGCGGTCATCATGGTGTCGTCGAATCTGCCCGGGGTATCGCAGACCCTCACGCTGTTGGTGTCAGATCGCTATAACCGAGGCGCCGAATACGGCGCCTATGCCATCTCGACCCTGCTGATGATGGTCGCGGTTCTGGTTCTGATCGTTCAGGTGGTTCTGGATGCACGGCGGGGGATGATGAGGAGCGGGAGTTCGTGACGAACGCGATCACCGTCACCGGGGCCAGTAAGCGCTACGGCGATTTCAGCGCATTGGATAACGTCGACTTCGTGGTACCCACCGGATCACTGACTGCACTGCTGGGCCCCAGCGGTTCGGGGAAGTCCACTCTGCTGCGGGCGATCGCCGGTCTGGACACCCCCGACAGTGGCACGATCACCATCAACGGCCACGACGTGACCGGTGTGCCACCGCAACGCCGCGGAATCGGCTTCGTCTTTCAGCATTACGCCGCGTTCAAACACCTGACGGTGCGCGACAATGTGGCGTTCGGACTCAAGATCCGCAAGCTGCCCAAGTCTGAGATCAAGGACAAGGTCGACAACCTTCTCGAGGTGGTCGGGCTGGCCGGATTTCAAACCCGCTACCCCAATCAACTCTCCGGCGGCCAACGCCAACGGATGGCACTGGCGCGCGCACTGGCGGTGGATCCGCAGGTTTTGCTGCTCGACGAACCCTTCGGTGCTCTTGATGCCAAGGTCCGCGAAGACCTTCGCGCATGGCTGCGGCGGCTGCACGACGAGGTGCACGTCACCACCGTGCTCGTCACCCACGATCAGTCCGAGGCCCTCGACGTGGCAGACCGCATCGCGGTGCTGAACAAGGGACGCATCGAGCAGGTCGGAACGCCGGCGGAAGTCTACGACAGCCCCGCCAACCCATTCGTGATGTCGTTTCTGGGAACTGTTTCCTCGCTCAATGGAATCTTGGTGCGGCCGCACGATATTCGGGTCGGCCGTACCCCTGAGATGGCGATTGCGGCCGGTGACGGCACGGCGGAGAGCACCGGCGTGACTCGCGCCACCATCGAACGGGTGGTCCATCTCGGGTTCGAGGTGCGGGTCGAACTGATCAGCGCGACTACCGGCGCGCCCTTTGTCGCGCAGATCACCCGCGGTGACGCCGAGGCGCTGGCACTGCGCGACGGCGACACCGTCTACGTGCGGGCCACCAGGATCCCGCCGGTCGCCGGCGTGCGGCAGCAGGAGACCTAGCCGCGCCGGCCTGCTCTACAGTGAGACCCACGTAAGCAGGGAAGGGACACACCATGAGCGCACCGCGCTACCGGATTGTTGTCGGTGCGCTCATCATCGCGGTGACCCTGCTCGGGTCCTGCACCAAGACGGTGACTCCGGGCCAGCCGGCACCGGCAACCACAGGCACACCGACAACCACGGGGGAGCGGACCATGACGGACGGCAACGGCGGCAACGGCGGCCAAGGTGGACAAGGTGGTCACGGTGGGGCGGGCGGCCAGGGTGGTCAGGGTGGCCAGGGTGGTCAGGGTGGTCAGGGTGGCCAGGGCGGCAAGGGCGGTCAGGGTGGTCAGGGTGGACTCGGCGGCGCCGACGGTGCTGACGGCGCTGACGGTGCTGACGGTGCCGACGGCGCCGACGGCGCTGGCGGTGCTGGCGGCTGACCCGGGCAACGGCTACGCCGCGAGGCGCCCGGCGACGGCCTGGTCGAAACGGTCCAGGACCGTGGAGGCGACCAGACGATGGGCGCCCAGCGGCTGAGCCAGTGTCATGCCCTGCGCTGAGGCGATCGCGGCGATCCGGTCGGTGATGCGCCCGTGCGCGACGAACCACGGCGCCAGGGTTACGTGCTTGGCACCGAGCTCACGCAGTTCATCGACGCCGGCATGCACCGATGGAGCCGGGCCGGTGGCGTAGGCGACCCGCACGCCGGCCCAACGGGACCGGTGCGCCAGGGCCGCAGCGAGGGTGTCGGTCGCCGCATTGGCCTCGGCATGAGATGAGCCGACCGCTACCACCAGGACGCCGGTGTCGCGGCGGTCGCCCGCAGGCGCGGCTTCGCTGAGGCGCTGGCGCAGCACGCGCACCAGGCGCGGGTCCTCACCGAGGGTGTCGGCAACCAGCACGTCGGCTCCAGCGGCGGCGATAATGGCGGGTATATCGACGCGGGCATGGAAGGCACTGGCCAGCAGCAGCGGAGTGACGACCGCCGGGCCGTCTAATCCGGTCAACACGTCCCGCAGGTTCGGGGTGGAATTCTCACAAAAAGCTACCCGCACGTCCAAACCGGGCCGTTGCCGACGGATCTGATCAGCTACCGCATGGGTTGTCACCGCCGATCGTGGGTCGGCACTGCCGTGTGCGGTCAGAACCATCCTCATGAGACGTGCAGCCCGCACTCGGTCTTAGTCAGGCCCTGCCATCGCCCGCTGCGCGGGTCGGCACCTTCTGCCGGCTTGGCGGTGCACGGGGCGCATCCGATCGACGGATAGCCCTCCTGGACAAGGGGATTGACCAGTATGCCGTTGGCTTCGATGTAGTCCTGCATATCCTCATCGGTCCAGGCGGCGATTGGGTTCACCTTGACCAGCTTGAAGGCCTCATCAAAAGTGATCAGCGGTGAACCGGCCCGCGTCGCCGACTCCACTCGTCGGATACCGGTGACCCACGCCGAATAATCACGCAGGGCCGCACCCAGTGGGGCGACCTTGCGAAGTCGGCAGCATTCTTCGGGGTCGCGCGCGAACAGATCCCGGCCCAGCATCAGATCCTGTTCGGCAACGCTGAATTCCGGTGTCACATTGACGATGTTGACGCCGTAGACAGTCCCGATCGCGTCGCGGGTGCCGATGGTTTCGGCGAAGTGGTAGCCGGTGTCGAGGAATAACACGTCCACACCCGGGCGGACCGTGGTTGCCAGGTCGATCAGAACCGCATCAGCCATATTGGCTGCCACCACGTAATCGCCGGCGAAATGGGTGTCGACCCAGGCCAGCAACTCCGCGGCGGTGGCGCCGTCGAGTTCGGCCGCGCCTCGATCAGCCAGGGCACGCAATTCGGTCTGGTCCGCGCTCATCGCAAGTCATCCTCGTCCGCGCGTACCGCCCACTGGGCGAATCGCTCACCGGGCAGTCGCTTCTCGGTGAAACGGCGTACCACTCGCTCGATGTAGTCGCCCACCTCGGCGCCGCTGACCTTGTGCTGGCGAAGTTTGCGGCCGAAGTTACTGTCCAGGCCCAGGCTGCCGCCGAGATGGACTTGAAAGCCCTCGGTATTACCGCCTTCGCCGTCTTCCAGTACCTGTCCCTTGAACCCGATATCGGCAACCTGGATCCGGGCGCACGAGTTGGGGCAGCCGTTGAGGTTGACCGTGACTGGGACATCGAGAACGGCGTTGAGGTCTGCGAGCCGCTTTTCGAGTTCGGGCACCAGAACCTGGGCACGCTTGCGGGTTTCAGCGAAGGACAGCTTGCAGAACTCGATTCCGCTGCATGCCATCAGGTTTCGTCGCCAGTGTGACGGCGTCGACGGCAGGCCGAGTGCGTCCAGTTCGGCGACGAGTCCAGCGACCTTCTCGTCCGGAACGTCGAGGATCACCAATTTCTGGTACGCGGTGAAGCGAATGCGGTCAGAGCCGGCCTGCTCGGCGAGATCGGCAATCCTGGTCAGGATGGTGCCCGACACCCGGCCGGCGATCGGCGCCACTCCGATAGCGTTGAGCCCGTTGCGCAGTCGCTGCACCCCGACGTGGTCGATGGGACGAACAACCTGTTCGGGTGCCGGGCCGTCGATCAACGGCCGCTTCAGGTACTCCGTTTCCAGAACCTGCCGGAATTTCTCAACGCCCCAGTCCTTGATGAGAAACTTCAGCCGCGCCTTGGAGCGCAGTCGGCGATAACCGTAATCCCGGAAGAGGCTCACCACCGCCTCCCAGACGTCGGGAACCTCATCCAGTGGCACCCACACGCCGACGCGTTGCGCCAACATCGGGTTGGTGGACAGCCCGCCGCCGACCCATAGATCCAGACCCGGACCGTGCTCGGGATGGTTCACCCCGATGAAGGCCACGTCATTGACCTCGTGCACGACATCCTGCAGACCGCTGATGGCGGTCTTGAACTTGCGCGGCAAGTTCGCATACTCCGGCTTTCCGACATAGCGGCGCACGATCTCCTCGATCGCCGGAGTGGCGTCGAGCACCTCGTCGAGAGACTCACCGGCCAACGGCGAACCGAGGACAACGCGTGGACAGTCCCCGCAGGCCTCGGTGGTTCCCAGGCCGACCGCGTCGAGCCGATTCCAGATCTCCGGCATGTCCTCGACCCGGATCCAGTGGTACTGGACGTTCTGGCGGTCGGAGATGTCAGCGGTATCGCGCGCGAACTGCGTCGAGAGCGTTCCGAGCGTGCGCAACGCCGCGGCGGTCAGCGCTCCGCCGTCGCTGCGCACCCGCAACATGAAGTACGGCGCCTCCAGCAGATCGATGTTCTCGTCGCCAGTGAAGGTGCCGTCGTAACCCTGCTGGCGTTGGGTATAGAGACCCCACCAACGGAACCGCCCACGCAGATCAATCTTGTCGATGCTGTCGAATCCGTCCCGGGCATAGACGTTCTCGATCCGTTCCCGCACATTGAGCGGGGCGTCATCGAACTTCAGCTGTTCATTGGCGTTGAGCGGCTCCCGGTCCCCGAGAGCCCACTGGCCCTCGCCGCGCGGCTTCGGCGCGCGAGTCGGTTCGGTCGCCGTCGGGTCGGTAGTTGTCATGAGATGCTCCTAGGGTCGGGGGAGCCGGTGTTCGAATCGCGCCGATCGCCGGGTTAGGAATATTCCGGTGGCGCAGATCCGGCAACCAGCGGGTGCACAGGGCCTACGGCAGCAAGGCAGGACAACAACAGCGGCGAGCTGGGGTAATTCCCGCGGCGGCTGTCATGGTAGTTATTGTGCCACGGCCGCGATGATGCCCGTAACCGGCCGGAACTCGACTTTCTGCGACACTCATCACATGTCGGTCCGCGGTGCGATCCCGGTACCACCAAGGGTGACCGGACCGGATCTGCCCGCTCTCACCCTGACCCCGGGTACCGCGTTCGGCATCTACGTGCACGTGCCGTTCTGCGCCACCCGATGCGGATACTGCGACTTCAACACCTACACCGCGTCCGAGTTGGGGGATTCGACGCCCGATGGCTGGCTGACGGCACTGCAGACCGAACTTGCCTTGGCCGCCGATCGCGTGGGCGGGGTGGCGGTGGACACCGTGTTCGTTGGCGGGGGCACGCCGTCGCTGCTGGGTGCCGAACGACTCGCCGCGGTCCTCGATGGGATACGGCGTAACTTCCCGCTGGCCGCCGATGCCGAGATCACCACCGAAGCCAACCCGGAATCGACCTCGCGCGGGTTCTTCGAGGGAGTCCGTGCCGCCGGCTACACCCGGGTCTCACTGGGCATGCAGTCGGCGTCACCCCGGGTTTTGGCCACCCTTGACCGCGCCCACTCGCCGGGCCGAGCGATCGCAGCCGCCCGTGAAGCCCGCGCCGCTGGCATACGCAACGTCAGCATCGACCTCATCTACGGCACACCCGGTGAGTCCGACGACGATCTGATGGCCTCACTCGACGCCGCACTGACCGCCGACGTCGACCACATTTCGGCATACGCATTGGTCGTCGAGGAGGGCACCGCGCTCGCGCGGCGGGTGCGCCGCGGGGAACTCCCGCCACCGGACGACGACGTGCTGGCTCGGCGTTATGAACTCATCGACCAGAGGCTCTCCGCCGCCGGGTTGGGGTGGTACGAGGTGGCCAACTGGAGCCTGCCCGGCGCGGCGTGCCGGCACAACCTGGGTTACTGGAACGGCGGGCAGTGGTGGGGTGCGGGCCCCGGCGCCCACGGGTTCGTCGGAGACCTCCGATGGTGGAATATCAAACACCCGGCCACCTATGCCGACCGACTCAGCCGGGGCCAACCCGCGACGGCCGGATTCGAACGGCTCGACACCCGCGCCCGCCACCTCGAGGAGGTCATGCTCGGCATCCGCCTGCGCAGCGGGCTGGCGGTCGCGGTCCTGACCGGCCCGGAGACCGTCCGCGCCGGCCAGGCCGTCGCAGACGGCTTGCTATTCGCCGCCGGTGAGCGGCTGGTCTTGACCGACCGCGGTCGATTGCTCGCCGACGCCGTGGTGCGCAACTTACTCGACGACTGACCGCGCGACGCCGGCGGCGAAAGGCCGACCGGTAAACTCACGCCATGGGAAGCGCTGACGATCGACGGTTCGAGGTGCTGCGCGCCATCGTCGACGACTTCGTGGCCACCCGGGAGCCGATCGGTTCCAAGGCACTGGTGGAACGTCACGGACTCGGGGTGTCCAGCGCCACCGTCCGAAACGACATGGCGGTGCTTGAAGCTGAGGGTTACATCGCCGCACCCCACACCAGTTCGGGCCGGATTCCCACCGAGAAGGGGTATCGCGAGTTTGTCGACCGCATCGACGAGGTCAAGCCGCTGTCGTCGGTCGAGCGGCGTGCGATTCTGTTGTTCCTGGAAAGCGGTGTCGATCTTGACGACGTGCTGCGCCGCGCGGTCCGGTTGCTGGCGCAGCTGACTCGGCAGGTGGCGATAGTTCAGTACCCGACGCTGTCGGCGTCGACGGTGCGCCACCTCGAGGTGGTCGCGCTGACGCCGGCCCGGCTGCTGATGGTGGTCATCACCGATTCCGGCCGGGTGGATCAACGCGTCGTCGAACTCGGTGACACCATCGACGACCATCAGCTGTCGCGGTTGCGCGAACTCCTCGGCCAGGCGCTGGAGGGCAAACGGCTGTCGGCGGCCTCGGTGGCGGTGGCAGATCTGGCCAACCGGCTCAACACCGGAACCGGCCGCGGCGGCACACTCAACGACGCCGTCGGCCGTTCCGCCACGGTTCTGCTGGAGTCCCTCGTCGACCACACCGAGGAGCGACTGTTGATGGGCGGCACCGCCAACCTGACCCGTAATACCGCCGATTTCGGCGGATCGCTGCGGTCGGTGCTCGAGGCGCTCGAGGAACAGGTCGTCGTGCTGCGACTGCTGGCCGCACAGCAGGATGCCGGTAAGGTAACGGTGCGCATCGGCCACGAAACCGAGGCCGAACAAATGGCCGGGACGTCCGTGGTCAGCACCACCTATGGCAGCGCCGGGACCGTCTTCGGCGGCATGGGCGTTGTGGGTCCCACCCGAATGGACTACCCGGGCACGATGGCCAACGTCGCGGCGGTCGCGATGTATATCGGCGAGGTTCTGGGCAACCGCGCCGGCTGAACACCGGCGCCACACGACGTTACGAAAGAGGTCCAGGCGTGGCACGCGACTACTACGGGTTGCTCGGAGTGAGCAGGGGCGCAAGCGATTCCGAGATTAAGCGCGCCTATCGCAAGCTGGCACGCGAACTGCACCCCGACATCAACCCCGACGAGCAGGCCCAGCAACTGTTCAAGGAGATCAGCACCGCCTACGAGGTGCTGTCGGATCCGGAAAAACGGCGCATCGTCGATCTCGGCGGCGATCCGCTGGCCACCGGTGGTGCCGGTGGCGGATTCGCCGGGTTCGGCGGTCTCGGTGATGTATTCGAGGCGTTCTTCGGCGGCGGGGGTGGCTCCCGCGGGCCGATCGGCCGGGTCCGTCCCGGCTCGGATTCGCTGCTGCGAATGCGACTGACACTCGAGGATTGCGCGGCCGGGGTGACCAAGCGGGTGACCGTCGACACCGCGGTGCTGTGTGATCTGTGCCAGGGCAGGGGCACCCACGCCGATTCGACGCCGATCACCTGTGACATCTGCGGTGGCCGGGGCGAGGTGCAGAGCGTGCAGCGTTCGCTGCTCGGTCAGGTGATGACGTCACGGCCGTGCCCCACCTGCGCGGGCGTCGGCGAGGTCATCCCGGACCCCTGTCACCGCTGCGGCGGCGACGGTCGGGTGCGCTCGCGGCGCGAGATCAGTGTCAAGATTCCGGCCGGGGTCGGCGACGGGATGCGGGTACGCCTGGCGGCCCAGGGCGAGGTCGGCCCGGGCGGCGGCCCGGCCGGCGACCTCTACGTGGAGGTCCACGAGCAGGCCCATGAGGTTTTCCTGCGTGATGGCGACGACCTGCACTGCACGCTCTCGGTGCCGATGGTCGACGCCGCGCTGGGCACCTCGGTCAGCGTCGAGGCAATCCTCGACGGACCGACCGAGATCACCGTCGCCGCGGGCACCCAGCCGGGTTCGGTGATCACCCTCCGCGGACTCGGGATGCCGCGGTTGCGTTCGGAAGCCCGCGGCGACCTGCACGCCCATATCGAAGTCACCGTGCCGACCAGACTCGACGCCCGCGCGGGCGAACTGCTCGCCGAGTTCAAGGCCCGCAGCAGCGATACCGCCGCGGTGCGCGGCACCCGGACCGCCGCCGCGGGTTCCGCCGGGGGCGGGTTGTTCAGCCGGTTGCGGGAAACGTTTAGCGGCCGCTGATCGCGTGTCGGCGACCCTGTTCTACGCGGCTACCATTCCGGCGCCCGGCGAAACCGCTGTCGTCGACGGTGACGAGGGATTCCATGCGGCGACGGTCCGTCGGATCCGGATCGGGGAGTCGCTGCTGCTCTCGGACGGCGCCGGCACGGTGGCCGACTGCGTGGTGGTGGGCGTCGGCAAGCGCAGCCTGACGGCACGCGTCGAGCAGCGCCGTACCGCGACCCTTCCGCGCCCGCCGGTGACCGTGGTGCAGGCCATCCCGAAGTCGGAGCGTTCCGAGTTGGCGATCGAACTCGCCACCGAGGCCGGCGCCGACGATTTCATCGCCTGGCAGGCGCAGCGCTGCGTGGCGCGGTGGGAGGGTGATCGCGGCGAGAAAGGCCTGCGGCGGTGGCGTGCGGTGGCGCGATCGGCCGCGCGGCAGTCGCGGCGGGCCTGGATCCCCGACGTGTCCGGCCCGCTGTCAACCGAAGCGCTGTGCAGCTATCTCGCCGAGCAGATCGAGGCAGGTGCGGTGGTGCTGGTGCTGCATGAGTCGGCTGATGCTTCCATCACAGAAAACATTGTGGCGCAGGCGAATTCGATCATCCTTGTGGTCGGCCCGGAAGGCGGTATCAGCGACCCGGAGGTTACCGCGCTGATACATGCGGGCGCGGTTGCGGTGCGGCTGGGACCCACCGTGCTACGCACCTCGACGGCCGCGGCAGTTGCCCTGGGTGCGCTAGGCGTTCTCACCCCACGGTGGTTGATCGGCTGACGGCGGCATCGACCGCCGGCTCGCGGTTCTCGGGCCCTTCCAGCAGTTCCCGGACCCATGGGCGCGCACCGTACTCGCGAAGCATCGAACTGGCCGGCCGCGGACGAACCTTCTCCGGCCACCAGAACCAGCGCCCGAGCAGTGCGGCGATCGACGGTGTCATGAACGAACGCACGATCAATGTGTCGAAGATCAGGCCGATGGCGATGGTGGTGCCGACCTGACCGATCGACCGCAACTCGCTGAACACCATCGCCGCCATTGTGAAGGCGAACACCAGGCCCGCGTTCGTCACAACCTTCCCGGTGCCGCTCATCGCGCGGATGATGCCGGTGTTGATACCTCCGGCGAGTTCCTCCTTCATCCGGGCCACCAGAAGCAGGTTGTAATCGGAACCCACCGCCAGCAGGACGATCACGGACATCGGCAGCACGATCCAGTGCAGTGTGATTCCCAGCATGTATTGCCATATCAGCACGGATAACCCGAAGGATGCGCCCAACGACAGTGCCACCGTGCCCACGATGACCAGTGCGGCGACCAGGCTGCGGGTAATGCAAAGCATGATGATGAAGATTAGGCAGATCGCACTAATGCCAGCGATGAGTAAGTCATACCGCGCGCCGTCACTGAAGTCCTTAAACGTCGCGGCGGTGCCGGCGATGAAGATTTTGGCACCCGCCATCGGCGTGGTCTTCAGTGCTTCTTCGGCGGCCGTCCGTATCTCGCTGATGCGCGCAAGGCCTTCGGGCGTCGCCGGATCGCCTCGATGGAAAACGATGAACCGTGCTGATTTTCCGTCAGGGGAGAGGAAAGATGCCATGGCACGTTGGAAGTCGGGATTATCAAACACCTCGGGCGGCAGAAAGAAGGTGTCGTCGTCTTTGGCCGCGTCGAAGGCCTGGCCCATGGCGGAGGCATTCTGAGTGCTCTCATCGATCGCTCCGAATGCCCCAGAGATGGTGCTGTACGTCGTTCGGGACATGGCAAGGCTGGACTCCATGACCGCGATCACCGGGGGTGTCTGCGCAAGCAATTCGGGCAGTAACGTGTCGACCGCATCGAGATCCTTGAGGAGCTCCTTCGTCTTGTCGTTGATCGCGCTGATGCCGTCAATCGCATCGAAAACGCTCCGCAGGGACCAACAGACGGGAATGTTGAAGCAGTGCGGTTCCCAATACAGGTAGTTACGCAACGGCCTGAAAAAATCGTCAAAGTTCGCAGTGTTTGCTTGGATCTCATCCGCTAATTTGGCAGTCTCGCGTGACAGTGCGATCGAGTGCTGACCTGTAGCGGTGAGTTGCTTTTGCAATTCGTACGATTGCTTGGCCAGTTCGAGTTGTCTGACCAGAGTTGCGTCGAACCTTCGCAGGTCTTCAATGCGGTCTTTGACAAACCCAATGCTCTGCGCCTGTGCAGCATTCTGCAGGCTGATCAAAAAAGGGATCGAGGTGTGTTGGATCGGTGTGCCCTCAGGCCGGGTGATGCCCTGCACTCGATCGATACCGGGAATCTTGAAAACTGCTTTGGCAACTTTGTGCAGGATGAGGAAATCCGCCGGATTTCGCAGGTCG
>CAIWCQ010000203.1 GCA_903911165.1 uncultured Actinomycetes bacterium
ACCATCAACACCAATGGCTCGAGTGCAGCCCTCGCGGTGATCCCGACCTTGGTTAAGTGATTGGTGTACTCGATCAGCTTCGCCCCGGCGGTATTGTTGCGCAGACTCGTATAGTCATCGCTAACACCCGCGATGGTGCGGTGCAGCGCCCGCGTCGTCTCATCGTCCAGCGGATCCTCAGAAACCCTTGTGTCGCCAGTTGTTTCGTCAACCACCAGTCGCCACACCCGCTGCAGAAAGCGGTGCGCGCCGACGACATCCTTGGTGGCCCACGGCCGCGACGCCTCCAGCGGGCCCATCGACATCTCGTAGACCCGCAACGTGTCGGCACCGTAGCCGTCGCAAATTTCGTCAGGCGAGATCGAATTCTTCAGGCTCTTGCCGATCTTGCCGAACTCCTGGAATACCTCGACCTCGCCCTCCGGCCCGGGCAGGAAAAATTTGTCTCCGCGCGCGACGACATCGGCGGCGGGAACATAGGACCCGCGGGCGTCGGTGTAGGCGAAGGCCTGGATGTAGCCCTGATTCACCAAGCGGCGGTAGGGCTCACGCGACGTCACGTGGCCGAGGTCGTAGAGCACCTTGTGCCAGAAGCGCGAGTACAGCAGGTGCAGCACCGCATGCTCGACGCCGCCGACGTAGAGATCCACTCCACCCGGGTCGTCCGGGCCATTCTCGGCCGGCCGCGGCCCCATCCAGTAGGACTCATTGCGGATATCGCAGAACTGTTCGCTGTTGTGCGGGTCGGTGTAGCGCAACTCGTACCACGAACTGCCCGCCCACTGCGGCATGACATTGGTGTCGCGGGTGTAGGGACGCAGCCCATCGCCGAGGTCGAGGTCGACGTGCACCCAGTCATCGGCTTTGTTCAGTGGCGGCGACGGTTCGCTGTCGGGGTCGTCGGGGTCGAATGACACCGGCGCGTAGTCAGCGATATCGGGCAAGGCGACGGGCAGCATTGGCTCGGGCAGTGGGTACGCACGGCCGTCCGCGTCGTAGACGATCGGGAAGGGTTCGCCCCAGTAGCGCTGCCTGGCGAACAGCCAGTCGCGCAGTTTGTACTCGACGCGACCGTGGCCGCGGCCATCGGCTTCGAGTCTGGCGATGATCGCGGCCTTGGCCGCAGCGACGTCGAGTCCGTTCAGATAGCCGGAATTCACCAGGGCGCCATTGCCGGTGTAGGCCTGTTGCGCGACGTCGCCACCATCGATCACCTCGGTGATCGGCAGGCCGAACTCGGCGGCGAACTCCCAGTCGCGCTGATCGTGGCCGGGCACCGCCATGATGGCGCCGGTTCCGTACCCGAGGAGAACGTAGTCCGCGATAAAGATCGGAATCCGTTGACCACCGGCCGGATTAGTTGCATAGCTGCCCAGGAATACGCCCGTCTTCGTCCTGTTCTCCTGGCGTTCCAGATCGGACTTGGCGGCGATCGCGCGCCGGTATCCCGCGACCGCCTCCACCGGGGTCATCGCCCCGGCGGTCCAGCGCGCGTCCACCTCGTCGGGCCAGTGCGCAGTCACAAGCCGGTCAACGAGTTCGTGCTCGGGGGCGAGCACCAGATAGGTCGCCCCGAACAGGGTGTCCGGCCGCGTCGTGAAAACTTCGATGTTCACCTCGCCCGAGGCGAACAGTGCCGTGGCACCGGTGGAGCGTCCGATCCAGTTGCGTTGCATGGCTTTGACCTTGTCGGGCCAGTCCAGGCAGTCAAGGTCCTCGAGAAGGCGGTCCGAGTAGGCGGTGATCCGCATCATCCACTGGCGCAGCCGCTTTCGGAAGACGGGGAAGTTGCCGCGCTCGCTTCGGCCCTCTGCGGTCACCTCCTCGTTGGCCAGGACGGTCCCCAGGCCTGGGCACCAGTTGACCAGTGACTCCGTTCGGTAGACCAGGCGGTGGCGGTCGATGTGGTCGGCTCGCTCCCCGGCCGTCAACTCCGGCCAGTTCCGGCCGTCATCGGTAGGCCTGGCTCCGCTTTCGAATTCGGTGATCAGCTCGCTGACCGGGCGGGCCCTGTTGGCGTCCGGATCGAACCAGGCGTTATAGATCTGCAGGAAGATCCATTGCGTCCACTTGTAGTAGTCGACATCAGTGGTGGAGAAGCTTCGGCGCTGGTCGTGTCCGAGGCCGAGCCGGCCCAGCTGCCGGCGGAAGTTGACGATATTGGCCTCGGTGCGGGTGCGGGGATGAGTGCCGGTCTGGACGGCATACTGCTCAGCGGGCAGTCCAAAGGAGTCAAAACCCAAGGCATGCAACACATTGCGGCCGGTCATCCGGAAGTACCGCGCATAGACGTCGGTGGCGATGTAGCCCAGCGGATGGCCGACGTGCAGGCCCTCACCGGACGGGTAGGGGAACATGTCCTGAACGAACATCTTGTCCTTCGGCACCGATTCGCCGTCTTCTGGCGCCAGGGAACCGACCGGATTATCAACGTTGAAGGTTCCCCAGCGCTGCCAGCTGTCCTGCCATTGGGCCTCGATCCGCCCGGCGAGTTCGGCCGTGTAGCGATACGGCGGAACGTCGGGGTCGGATTCCCCGGGGTCGGCGGTCGGGGATTCGGTCACGCAGACAGGGTATCGGTGGTGGTCCGACTGACAACGGCTCGGTATCGGTTGCGTTGCATGCAGGTCAGAGGTTGGTTCCAAGTCGATTCCGGGCCTGTGATCGACAACCCCCGGTGCTTACAGTCGACGAGGACAGCTGGACAGTTCCGGGCCGTTGGGGCTCGGGCCCACCCGTCCGGAGCCACTATCGCGCGAAGAGGATGTTTGCAATGAACAAGATCACCCGTCAATGGCGGGTACTGGTAGGCGGCGTCGCCGCCGGGTCGATGGCCGTTATCGGATTCACCGGCGCCAGCGCCTCCGCCGACCCGGTGGCCCCGGCACCACCCGCGCCGGCGGCAGCGACGGCGACAGCCACGGTGACCCAGACGGTCACCGTCACACCCGAGACGGCCGCGGCACCTGCCCCCGCAGCGCAGGCTGCCGAACCAGTCCCCGCAGCGCAGGCTGCCGAACCAGTCCCCGCAGCGCAGGCTGCCGAACCAGTCCCCGCAGCGCAGGCTGCCGCTCCGGTCCCCGCCGCACCGGCTGCCGCTCCCCTCGCGCCCGCCACCTCCGGAACCATGCTGGAGTTCTTCCAGGAGAAGGGCGTAGCGCTTGAGCCGCAGAAGGCGACCGACTTCGTCGCGCTGAACCTCGTGCTGCCACTTCCGACCGGCTGGCGGGTGATTCCAGATCCCAACGTGCCGGACGCTTTCTCGGTGATCGCAGATCGTCAGGGCGGTGATGGGCTCTACACCTCGAACGCTCAACTGGTGGTCTACAAGTTGGTCGGCGACTTCGATTCAGCGGAAGCAATCAGCCACGGATTCGTCGAAAATCAGAAGCTGCGCGCCTGGCAATCGACGTCTGCCTCGATGGCCGAGTTCGGTGGATTCCCCTCGTCGATCATCACGGGTGTCTACCGCGATACCGACATGACGCTCAACACCGCCCGGCGCCACGTGATCGCGGCGTCAGGTTCGGATCGTTACCTGGTCACATTGACGGTCACCACGGCGGCGAACCAGGTGGTCGCGACCGCCAACGCCACCGACGGCATCATCAATGGGTTCCGCGTCACCGTCCCCACTGCGGCACCCGCAGCAGCACCCGCACCCGCAGCAGCACCCGCACCGGCACCGGCACCGGCACCCGCAGCAGCACCCGCACCCGTGGTGGCACCCGCGGTGGCACCCGTGGTGGCGCCCGCGCAGTAACGCGGGCGCGCTGCTCGTATTGTGAGCCCCATGGTCGTCGGGGCGGTGCTGAGCCTGGTGTTGGGCGCCCTGATCGGCGGATCGGGACTGTGGACTCTGGCTCGGCGCTCAGGCGTCGATCTCACCGGTCAGGTGCTGCGTGCCGTGGCACCCACGCAGGTCGCCGGCGCGGTCATGCTGTTCGCCGGTGGAATCGCGGCCCTGGCCGCCCCGGTGCGGATCGGGTTGGTCGGGTTGATCCTCGCGGCGATCGGCGCGATTTCCACGATCGGCGCGGGCTCGTGGCGGGCCGCACGGTACGCGGCACGCCAGCAACGCGTCGCAGACTGCGGATCGGCGGACGGCTGCGCCGGGTGTACTCAACTGTGCCGATGAGCCAGCCGAGCCCGATGCGGCGCATTTAACTCAGTTGCGGCTCACGTCGACCGGATGCGTTGCCAGCATCGGCATCGGCATGGGTTGTCGGCGCAGTACCCGCGACCACAGGTCGGCACGGGGTTCGGCAAGGACATCGGACGGCAGCGCCGAGAGCACGATCCAATCGTCGCGGTCGATCTCACCTTCAAGTTGGCCGGTGGTCCACCCGGAATAGCCGGCGAAGATCCGGACC
>CAIWCQ010000204.1 GCA_903911165.1 uncultured Actinomycetes bacterium
CGCAACGATCCGATGGTCAACATCAACCAACTGGTGGCCAACAACACCCGGTTGTGGATCTACTGCGGCACCGGCACCCCGTCGGAGTTGGATACCTCGGGCGGTGGCGGCAACCTGATGGCGGCGCAGTTCCTGGAGGGCTTCACGTTGCGGACCAACAAGACCTTCATGGAGAACTACCTTGCGGCGGGCGGAAGGAATGGCGTCTTCAACTTCCCGGCCAACGGGACGCACAGCTGGGGTTACTGGGGTTCCCAGCTTCAGCAGATGATTCCCGATATCCAACGGGTTCTCGGCGCCACCCCATCCGGCGCCTGAGTATCCGCTCGAACAGTAGGCCTGCCGTCCCCCTCCCCCGGGGCCGGCAGGTCTACTGCTGTGGACCGCTCAGAGGCCGCGACTAGAACTCAGTGTGGCGGCACCATCGATGGAGACCGTGACCTTCGCGCCGGCTATGTCGTCGTCGACACACGCCGCGGCGGCGTCAGCATCAGCGATCAGTGCCCAGGTCCGCTCACCGTCGGGCGTTCGGACGGCGATGAATGCCTTCTCCGGCCGCCCTTCCCGGTCGAACGGCACCGTCCATGACTCCACGGTGCCGGTTCCCTCCCACTCGACCAGCGCGGTACGGGTGGGTTCGCGGTCGACGGCGCTCTGGACGTTCTCCCAGCGGAACCCCTCCGCCGGCGGGGCCGTGCTGTAGACCCCGAAGCTGTGCTTGGTCAGATAGCCGCCGTTGGCGGTGATCAGTCCGCGAGTGCCGGGATTGGCGCGCAGCAGTTCGGTCATCGTGGCGATGGAGTGCGTGACGTAGTTGTTCCACGGCCCGCCGGCGAATGTCAGGCCTCCGGTGAGGGTCAGCGGTCGCGCGGTGTCGGCCAGTGGAAGGCCGTGTTCGCGCGCGGCCACCTGCACCGCGGAGGGAAAACACGAGTAGACGTCGACGACGTCGACGCCGTCGATATCGAGGTCGGCCAGCTCCAGCACGCGCCGGCCACCGATCCGGATCGCCGGCGAGCGGTGTAATTCGTCGCGTTCGGCAACGGCGTAGGTGTCGTGGGAGTCGGTGCCCGCGTGCGGGAAAACCCAGACGTCCCTGGGGATCCCGAGCTGCTCAGCCTTGTTCGCCGAACACAGAATCACCGCGGCGCCCTGGTCAACCATGTTGTTGGAGTTCATCAGCTTCGGGTATGGCCAGCTGATCATCCGGTTGTCCGCGCCGGGTTGGGCGATCTGTTCTGCCGAGCGCTCCACGCGACTCCAAGCATGCGGATTGGCTGCTGCCACCCTGCTGAAGTGCGCCCACAACGCTCCAACCCTGACCTGATGGCCCTGCACGGATTCCCCGTCGGCGATTCGAAGCGACTGCTCGAAAAGTGGGTAGACAAAAGATGGTGGTATCAGTCCGACACGATCTTCGGCCGGCCCCGACATAGGAACGTCCTCGGCCCCGGGCGGGACCGCAACGGAATCGGCTTGCTGGGTCCAATCCGGGCGAATTCCATTGGCCCGCAGCCGCATCCGGGTACGCCAGGTTTCAGCGCCGGCGATAAGTACGGCATCGGCCCGACCCTGCTGAATATCCAGGCAGGTGCGGTTGAGGAGCGACTGCGGGGTGTTTCCACCGATCCCGCTGTAGGACGTGCTCGCCTCAGGTGCGCCGATCCGCCGGGCGAGTAGCAGTCCCGGGTCGCGGTAGCGCCAGGACAGCAGATTGACCACCCGAATAGAGTCCAGCGCCGCCAGCACCCGCGGATCGGCGGCCCGGCCGGCCGCGGCGACCATCAGGTCGATCGGCTCCACATCGGGTGACTCGTCGAACTGGTTGACCTGGCCGACACCGATCAGGACCGGTGTTCGCGGATCCAGGCTCACGGCGGCCCGATCCGGTAAATCGACTTCAGATCGAAGAACTCCTCGAGACCTTCGGGACCGAGTTCGCGACCCAATCCGCTGGCCTTGACTCCGCCGAAGGGCGCGCCCATGTCCAACTGGTAGCCGTTGACACCGATCGTTCCGGTCTTGACCGCACGGGCGACGTCGGTGGCTCGGTCGGCGTCGGTCGACCACACGGTCCCGGCGAGTCCGAACTGGCTGTCATTGGCCAGGGCGATGGCGTCAGCGTCGTCGTCGTAGGCGATGACGGCCAACACCGGACCGAAGATCTCCTCCTGGGCGATCCGGTCGGAGTTGTCGACGTCGGCGAACACCGTCGGTGAGACGAACCAGCCCCGCGGTTGATCCTTCGGGATGCCGCCGCCGGCGACGAGGCGGGCACCACTGTCGTTACCGGCCTCGATATAGCCGAGCACCCGGTCGCGCTGGCGAGCGGTGACCACCGGGCCGATGTCGGTCGCGCCGTCGAGGGGATCGCCCACCGTGAAACCGTCGACCAGATTCACTAGCGCGTCGACCACCTCCGCATACCGCGACCGCGGCGCCAGGATTCGCGAGCCTAAGTAGCACGTCTGTCCGTTGTTGACGAAGGACACTGAGCGCAGCCCACGCAGAGTGGCATCGAGGTCGGCGTCGTCGAGGATGATCGCGGCGGACTTGCCGCCAAGTTCCAGGGTGACCGGGCGCAGCAGTCGACCACAGACCTCCGCGATGATCCGGCCCGCCACCGTCGAACCGGTAAAGCTCACCTTGTCCACCCCGGGGTGGGAGACCAGATGCTTGCCGGCGTCCACGCCGCCCGGCACCACGTTGAGCACTCCCGGTGGCATCCCACATTCCCGGGCGGCCTCAGCGAAAACCAATGCGTCCAAGGCGGTTTCGGGCGCCGCCTTGAGAACGACCGTGCAGCCGGCGGCGAGTGCGGGCGCGAGCTTGAACGCGGCGAGCGCCTGCGGATAGTTCCAGGGGACGATCGCGGCCACGACCCCGACCGGTTCGCGGCGCACGATGGTGTGGCCTGACATGCTCGGCCGGATTTCTTCGATCGGTATCTCGGTGATGAGCTTGGCGTAGTAGCCCAGCAGCGCCGCGGGGAACTGTCCGTTCGCTCCCCGAGACAGTGCGATCGGCATGCCGTTCTCACGGCTCACCAGCTCGCCGGTGCTGTCTGCGCGCCGATGCAATGCCGCGGCAAATGCCTCCAGAACCTTGGCACGGTGACCAACCGAGGCCGAACTCCAGCCTGGCAGTGCTGCCCGCGCCGAAGTTACCGCGGCGTCGATGTCGGCAACGGTGGCACTGGCGCCGTCGCCAAGTAACTCACCGGTCGCCGCCTCGCGTACCGGCTCGCGATTTTCCGCGGTTCGGAACTCCCCTCCGATATAGAACTCCGCGCCCCTGACTGCCGTGCCGGCTGCTTTACCTCCGGTGGTGCTCATAGCGGTAACTCCTCTCGCGCAGGGACTTTCGGCTTCTCGGTGACGAACAGGACACCGTCGCAGATCAGTTGCTCGACGTCATCGTCGCTGATGGCCAACACGTCGCGGCAGATCCGGCGAGTATCAGCGCCGGGTAGTGGCGCCGGATGCTGCGGCGCCTGCGGAATGTTGCGATACGGTGCGGGCCCGGTCTCGGCGGGAAGTGGAACGTCGAAAAATGGATGGGCCATGTCGGCCAGGACGTCGCGGTATCTCAGTTGGGCGTGGTCGTAGACCTCATCGGGCCGGTACATCGGGCCGGCCGCCACCCCGGCGTCCTGCAGTCGCTGTGCCGCCTCCTGCGGCGTCCGGCGTCGCGTCCAGTCGGCGAGCGACTCATCGCCGACGATCCCGTCGATCGCGTGCCGGTCCGCGGCGGACGTTATCGACACCACACACCACTCGTCATCACCCAGACACGCCAGCAGGAGATGTTCGGTCGGATCCGGACGGATGTCTGCGGGGTCTGCGGCCAGGGTGACGAAACGGGTATCCAACTGGTTGATCCCGGCCTCGGCCTGGGAGACACCGATCCGGGCGCCGACACCGCGGCGCCGCCGCCGGATCAGGGCGGCCAGGGCGCCGATCGCGGTGATCCGGCCGACCACGTGATCCGGGAAGATTGTGGTGGCATCGAAGTACGGGTGGCGTCCGGTGTTGCCGGCCACATCCGACGTCCACAGACTGGTCACCCCCGTCGCAGCGCGGACCAGTGGGCCGTATCCCAACCGGTTGCTCCAGGGACCGACGTCGCCGTAGGCACTGCTCTGCGCCAAGACGATGTCGTCGTTGAGCTCACGAAGTCGCGCGTAGTCGAAGCCGAGTGCGGTCAGAGTCTCCGGCTTGAAGTTGGCGAACACCGCGTCGGAGACACCGACGAGTCGGGCGAACATCTTCGCCCCGGCATCGCTGCGAAGGTCCAGGCCCAAACCCAGGTTGTTGCGGTGAGCCCGGGCGAAAGAGTCGCCGATGGCCTGGTCCGGCCGCTTCTGCCGCAAACCGTCCGGGAAGGCGGCACTCTCCACTTTGATGATCTCGGCGCCCAGGTCGCCGAACAACCTGCTCAGTTCCCCGCCCGCGACGATGATGCCCAGATCGAGTACACGGATACCCGCCAGTGGCCTGCTCCCGACGACTGCGTCCGGCTCGGGCTCGAATCGCTCTGTTAGCCAGAGGGTTTCATCGGCATCGAGCTGCGGCGCTACAGTGCGAACACCCGCTCTCGCACCATCTACAGTCCAGTAGCCCACGGGGATTCGGGTCTTGATGCCGGGAGCGATCTCGATGTCGGCCAGCGCGCGGGTCGCATCGAACTGATCGGAATGCAGGGCTTCCGATGGTGTCAGGACGGCCGCGATTGGCACGCCGTGAGCCTGTCCCGCCTGGACCAATTGATCCCGGGTGTGACCAGCGAATTGCTCGCCGATGAGCGCTCCGAGTTCGTCAAATGCCTGCACCCGCGCAGCGAGCACGTCAAAGCGGTCGTCCTGGAACTGCCCGGGTTCACCCAGCCAGGCCCGCAACCCGTGCCACTGCCGCGGTGACATCACGCAGATCCGGACAAATCCGTCGCTGCATCTGAAAATCGGATACAGATCCTGGTTCCGCGGCCTTCCCCGCCATCGCTCTCCGGACTTGCGAGCCGTCGCGGCCTGACCCTGGGTTCCGAACGGTGGATCCAAAGCCATCACCACCGCGTCGAACCGGGAGAAGTCGATGTAATCGCCTGTTCCGCAACGCAATCGGTTGAAGTACGCAACCAGCACCGCCCACGCCGCCTGCACTGCGGCGGTAGCCGAGGCGATACCATCCGGTGGCAACACCGGGGCGCCGACGGTCGGGCCGGAGCGGGACAATGCACTGCACATCGCGTACAGAACGGGGTCGCTGGCACGCCAGGCGGCATAGGGTCCGGAGTCACCGAAGTCGGTCACCAACATGGTCACCAGGGATCCGAAGCGGTCGGCCAGTTCCGCACACGATGTGCCGAAGGCGGCGGCGAGACCGGGTCGACCACTGTCAACCACGATGTCTGCCCCGGCGGCCAGGTCGACGAGCCGTCGCCGATCGTCATCACTGCCGGGGTCCAGGACAGCGGCGCGTTTATTGGCGTTATGCAGTGCGAACGGGATGCTCGAGGCGGCCAGAGTCGGCGGCTCCGATCGTGCCGGGCTACCCGTCGGGGGCTCGATCTTGAGCACGTCGGCACCGAGATCGGCCAGCAGTCGGGTGACCGTGTCAGACCCCGAGTCGCAGAGGTCGAGCACCCGCAACGACGCCAGCAACGGCTCGTTTTCACTCAACTGGCTGCCTCCCGGTCCGGCGACGAGCTTAGCCACCCGGGGACCACGGGTAGAATCGGGCGCATATGTTCGCCCACAGTGCGGTTACCGATTGCGAACGGCCAGGACCAGTCCCTGGAACCCCGGTCCCTGGGGATCCGTCCAGGCTGCGACTCTACGTCGACATTGGCGTGGTGATC
>CAIWCQ010000205.1 GCA_903911165.1 uncultured Actinomycetes bacterium
AACTCGCTGAACTGTGGTTTCATCCCGCAAACGGCCGGGCGAATTACCGCTTATGTGTCATGTCTGTGTCACATTGCCGTCTGAGACCGCCGTCGCAATCCACGAGAGCGGACCGGGTCTAGCGGGTCTGGGCCGCTACCGCTCTTCGCCGGCTGATCTCGTGGACGACGGTACTGATCACCGTGAGAACCACCAGTGGCGTGATGAACCACAGCATCACCGTGGTGAAGCCTTGCAGAATCGGGCGTTCCGCCGCTGCCAGCACGGTGTAGAGCAGATAGGAGACGTACAGAGTCACGAGCAGCCCACCCTCCCAGCGTGCGATCACCGAACCGGTGAAGGCGAGCGGGAGCAGCACCGCGGAAGCGGCGATCATCAGCGGGATGTCCAGGGCCAAAGCGGACTCCGGCACCGGCAGCCCGGTCGGGGAAATCATGGCGGCCAGACCTGCGACCGCACCGATGTTGAAGATGTTGCTCCCCACCACGTTGCCGACCGCCAAGTCCCGCTGCCCGCGGCGCACCGCCACAATCGACGTGGCCAACTCCGGCAACGAGGTTCCGATGGCGACCACCGTCAGGCCCACGATCAAGTCACTGACGCCGAACGCCGTCGCGATTCCGGTGGCGCCCCTGACCAGGATGTTGGCACCGACGACCAGCAGTGCGATCCCGATGAGCACAAGCACCAGATCGCGGCCGATGGAGCCGCCGCGGGCTTCCACGTCCTCCACGGCCTCCGTCATCGTGTCCGCACTTTTCTTGGCGGTGTGGCCCACCCGGCCGGCCGACGCCGTCGCGATCGATGCCCCCGGGCCGCGCAGGTCGTCGACGTGGCCATCCCGCCTACTGAGGATGATGGCGACAGCGATGTAGAGAACCAACAGGACCAACAGGATCAGGCCGTCCACCCTGCTGAAACCGCCGTCGATGGCCAGCAGCAGGAAGAGGATTGAAAACGCGGCCATGAAGGGAATGTCGACGCGAACCAGTTGAACCTTGACGAGCAGCGGCAGGATGATCGCCGAGATTCCCAGGATCATCAGGACGTTGGCGATATTGCTTCCGACCACATTGCCGACCGCGAGACCGGGCTCACCGCCCATCACCGCGCCGAGCGTAACCGCCAGTTCCGGTGCCGAGGTCGCGAAGGCGACGACGGTCAGACCCACGACCAAGGACGACATCCCGATGCGTGTGGCCAGACCGGAGGCTCCCCTGACGAGCAGCTCGCCACCTGCGACGAGGAGCACGAGCCCGAGGAGGATTCTTCCAATGTCCAGCAGGTGCATCGCCGCAGTGTAGGAGAAACGGGCAGATCACATGTTTTAAATCGGCGTGCGTCTACCCCGGTGCGGGTCCGGCGGCCCCGACTAACCTGGGACCGTGGCTGATCCCGCGAATTGGATGGGCCACCCGGGACCGCGACAAGCCCGCATCACGCCGGACAGCGGAACGGCTGGGCGGGCCAGCGGAGGTGGAAGACGTACTTGTTCCGCTGGGGTGCTGAATCGCGCTTCGGTGTCGCCGTGATTTCTCAGGTCTGGGTCTCCAGTTGCTTCGTCGCGTCGATCCCCTGACCCACCGCGGCGGTTTCAGACGCGGCCGGACCGTCGAGGACTGATTTTCGTCGGACCCCGGCGATAACCTGTTGATGTAGGGCAGCGCGACGACACCAACGTCGGACCCCTGAAACCCTAATTTCGAAAGGGGATTTTCCTAACCATGAAGCTGTGGACGTACTTCGCCGACAGTAACCAGGCCCTAATCCGTGTCCCGGCACCGCCCGCTAAAAAGAACCCGGCACAACGGTATTGGGGTAAAGGAGAGTGGCTTTCCCGTGACAAATTCTGCGGAGACTGGTCCGAAGATCTTGACCGGGGTTACCGTCAGATCAACCCTGAAGAGGTGCCGGAGATCGCGGCCCACATCGACGCCATGCCGGGCGGCGTCTTCCGAGATAGGTCGCGGTTCTGGGAGGACCAAGCCCACCGCTGGTCGATAGAACTGGCACGCAGCCGCGCCGACGAACTGGACGCCGATACCGGACCCAACTCGTCACACTGGACGGTGCAAAGTTATTTCAACGATGTCCACGAACTGGAGCGGCTGAGGGTGTTCCTGAGCTAGCTCAAGTGCCACCCGGACGAGGCCGCAACCCTTAATCGCCGGCTGCTCGACATCGTCCCGGAAGACACCCGCAGCCGGATCCAAACCAACCTCGAGTTCTGCGAAACAGCCCTCCGGACTCAGTGATCCGCCGACTCAAAACACTGCGTGAGTGTCGGCCACTACTCAGCACCGGCGGCGCTCCCCTCAACCCGATACGCGACCTTATGTGTCATGTTCAGATGAGGGCGCCGCATCGGAATTCCGGTAAAACCCTATCTAGCAGCACATTTACGGTGGTCCCGGCTGGGATCGAACCAGCGACCTTCCGCGTGTGAAGCGGACGCTCTCCCACTGAGCCACGGGACCGGCGGGCACGCCCTAGATGCGGCGGCTTACCGAGGTCGAAGATTAACATGACCTGCCGTTTCCCCTGAATACGGTTCCGGCGGCAGCCGACCCACCATTTTGCGGGTTCATCTCGGTGGACTATTGTCAAGATTCGCAACGGGCGACGATCTCGCCCGCGGCTCGCGGATGTGGCGCAGTTGGTAGCGCATCACCTTGCCAAGGTGAGGGTCGCGGGTTCGAATCCCGTCATCCGCTCGAAAGGTGCGAACAAGGCATCAGACCCAACGGTGGAGTGGCCGAGTGGTGAGGCAACGGCCTGCAAAGCCGTGCACACGGGTTCGATTCCCGTCTCCACCTCCCAGATAGACCCGCGCGATTAGCTCAGCGGGAGAGCGCTTCCCTGACACGGAAGAGGTCACTGGTTCAATCCCAGTATCGCGCACCACGTTTTACCAGATCAGGGCATGGAGATTAAGGACACGCCGCTCCGCTCCGTAACGGAATCAAGCGAAAGCCATGACGTTGCAGGTTATGAATCCGCGGAGGATGAGATGAGCTCACTGGCATACATCGGGGCCGCGGTCTCGATTCTAGCGGGGGTACTCGGCCTCCTTTGGCCTCTACGGGTCAGCAAGATCATCGGACTTGGTCTGCCGTCTCAACTGGCAATCTCCGAATTTCGCGCCACCTACGGCGGGCTGTTCATCGGCGCAGGGTTGGCCGTAGTGATCATCGGCTCCAGCGACGCGGCCAAAGTGCTCGGCGCTGCCTGGGCCGGGGCCTTCATCGCACGAGCCGTGTCTGTCTTCATCGATCGATCCCGGTCCAAGGAGAACATCGTCGGCCTCGTGATCGAGGCGGCAGTCGCTGCCTCGCTCATCCTCGGCTAAGGGTGTGAGCGTGGGCCACCCCCGCCCCACCAGTGGAGCCAGCTTTAAACTAGATACACCGACATGTGTACACGCGACCTAGCGATGCTGCTACTGGCGACGGCCGGCGAACTCGACGCATGATGCCGAGCGGGGGATTTATCCAGTTGTGTTCAGTGTGTGCCGTGCCACTTATCGCCACAAGGCTGTGTGGACAACCATGCCGCTCGCGACAGCCGCTAGCACCGACAACCAGAAAACGTCACTTAACAACATAGGGGGCACTTTCACCGTCGACGTCCGTTGGCAATTCCGTTGGACCGCAGGCCGGAACCAGCAGTTCGGAAGATTCTACAGTCTCAACCCCGCCGAGATCGGGATCTCCGAACACCTACTCCGCGAGTCCACCTACGAACCCGACACTTGATACCTGGCCTTCGCATTACCCTGCCCGCAGAGACATCGAGGCCGTCATCGCAGCGTCGACAAACGCGGCGGAGGTGAGGGTGGGACCCGCTGCGGCAGTGCCCGTTCCGAGTTCTTAGAAGCGGGCCTCACCGGAGAGCACGCTCAGAGTTCGCCCTCCGACCCACGTCGTCTCACCGTCGAACTCGACGGTGACCCGGCCCTCGCGCCCGAGCGCAGTTCCCTGCCGGGCGACGTAACGGTGCGGCATTCTCCCCGCCGGTATCAGCCACTGACCCAGGGCGGCGTTGAGTGACCCTGTCACGGGATCCTCGGAGACGGCCCCGGCGCCTGCGGTAAAGAAGGCCCGCACTTCGAGGTCAGCCGGACCGCCGGCGGAGTGCGGACCGGCGATGCCGACGTCGAGCCCGACCATCAGGTCTAACCGGGGTCGCACCGCCAGCACC
>CAIWCQ010000206.1 GCA_903911165.1 uncultured Actinomycetes bacterium
AGACCTGCCCCACCACAAGCTCTTCGAAATGGGGGCCGCCGCCACCGGTATCACCGTGCCGCATCACAGCCATCAGTGTGTCACTGTTGTCCCATGCCAGAGGGCGGAGCCGGGCCGACGATGCTGGCCGAACTGCCACCCGACATCGCCGCCAGCCCGCTGTACAACGACGACCTCGCGCCGACACCTGCGAGCCGACGCACCTGGACCACCTACAACTTCGCCGCGCTGTGGATCGCGATGGCGCACTGCCTTCCCACCTACATGCTGGCCGGTGGCCTGATCGCTCTCGGCATGAACTGGTGGCAGGCGCTGCTCACCATCGCGCTGGGCAACCTGATCGTGCTGATACCGATCCTGCTCAACGCGCACCCCGGCACCAAGTACGGCATCCCCTTCCCGGTGTTGGCGCGTAGCAGTTTCGGCACGGTCGGCGCCAATGTTCCGGCGCTGCTGCGGGCGATCGTGGCCTGCGGATGGTTCGGTATCCAGACCTTCATCGGCGGTGAGGCGGTCCGGATCTTTCTGACGGCGGTCTGGCCCGCCTTCAATGACATCGGCGGCGGGGCAAGCATTCTCGGTCTGGGTGTGCCCAGCGCCATCACCTTCGGCATCTTCTGGCTGATCAACATCGGCATCATCGCGTTCGGCATGAACGCGGTCCGGGTGTTCGAGAACTGGAGCGCCCCGCTCATCCTGCTGATGGGTGTCTGGCTGATGGTGTGGGTCGTCATGCGGGCCGGTGGTCTCGGACCGATGTTCGACCGACCGAGCACCTTCGCCACGTCCGCCGACTTCTGGAAGGTGTTCGTGCCCAGCCTCACCGCCATGGTCGGCTTCTGGGCGACGCTGAGCCTGAACATCCCGGACTTCACCCGCTTCGGCCGCAGCCAGCGCGAACAACTGCTCGGCCAAACTCTGGGCCTACCCATCACCATGATCGCCTTCAGTGCGATGGCGGTGGTCATCACCAGTGCGTCGCAGACCATTCTCATCGGCAGCGACGCGGCGACACTGTGGGATCCGGTGGTGCTGCTCAGCCAGATCACCAGCAGCACTGCCCCGCCCGGCCTGGACGCGCCACTGCTCTCCGGCGACGGCACCCGCATCCTGGTCGCACTGCTCAGCCTGTTCGGCGTCGCAATCGCCACCATCAGCACCAACATCGCGGCCAACGTCATCAGCCCCGCCAACGACTTCGCCAACTGCGCACCGCGCCTGATCAGCTTCCGGACCGGCGGCGTGATCACCGGCGTGATCGGCATTCTCATCATGCCGTGGAAACTGCTCTCCAGCGCCGACACCTACATCTTCAACTGGCTTGTGGGCTACAGCGCACTGCTCGGCCCCATCGCCGGCATCATGGTGGTCGACTACTGGCTCATCCGGCGTCGGGAACTCGACGTACCCGACCTGTATCGCGTCAACGGCCGCTATGCCGGGGTGAACCCGATCGCGATGGGGGCCTTGGTACTCGGCGTCGCACCCAACGTGCCCGGTTTCCTGCGTAGCGTGAAGGTCCTGGGTGGCGGGCCCGACGGGTGGGACGCCATCTATCCGTATGCGTGGTTCACCGGATTCATCGTGGCGGCGGTGCTATACCGAATAGGTATGCGCCGCAGCCGATTCGGACGGAGTTCGTCGTGACGACCGATTACAACCCGATCGCCGAGCAGTACCAGCGATCCAAGCAGCAGCCGTGGCGAACCTTCATCGAGTGCTTCACACTGATGGACCTCATCGGCGACCCCACCGGACTCAGCGTTCTGGATCTGGCCTGCGGGGAGGGGTTCTACACCCGATTGATTCGGCATCGCGGCGCGGCGCGGGTGCGAGGAATCGACCTGTCGGATGCCATGATCGCCCTGGCCGAAGCCCAGGAAGCACGACAGCCCCTCGGCGTCAGCTACGCGGTGGCTGACGCCCGGGAGTTGTCCGATGAGGACCCCGTCGACCTGACTGTTGCCGCCTACCTGCTCAACTACGCCCGAACCCGGGCGGAACTTCAGGCGATGTGCGACGGGATCGCCCGGTCACTCACGCCGGGGGGACGGTTCGTCACGGTCAACACCAACCCGGCGCTGGACCTCACCGCCGCACCGTCGTACCGCACCTACGGATTCGAGGCCACCGCCGCCGGGCAATGGCAGGAGGGCGCACCGATCCAGTGGACCTTCCATCTCGAGGACGGGCCGTTCGCGATCGAGAACTACCACCTCGGCGTCGCCGCCCACGAGGAGGCATTTAAGCGGGCCGGTTTTTCCGAGGTGCGTTGGCATCCGCCGACGCTGTCCCCCGATGCACTGGCGGACCACGGCTCGGAGTACTGGTCGACGTTCATGGATTTCCCGCCGGTGACGTTCATCGCGTGCATCCTGTAAGCGCGCGCTATCCTGCCGGCGCGGAGTACTTCTCGATCAGGCTCTGCTTGTAGAGCTTGCCGGTGTCGGTGCGCGGGAGCTGCTCCTCGAAGGAGATCGACCGCGGGCACTTGTAGTGCGCCAGCCGCTCCCGTAACCACGTCAGTAGCTCATCGCCGAATTCGGCACTGCCCGAACCGGGTTCGACCAACTGCACGACACCCTTGACCGACTGGCCCATCTCATCGTCGGGAATGCCGAACACCGCGGCGTCCATCACCCGGGGATGGGTGACCAGCAGACTCTCGGCTTCCTGCGGGTAAATGTTGACTCCACCCGAGATGATCATGTGGTGGCGGCGGTCGGTGAGGTAGAGGTAACCCTCGTCGTCGAGGTAGCCGATATCACCGACGGTCGTCCACCCCCGCTTGTCTCGTGAGGCCGCGGTCTTCTCGGTGTCGTTGAGGTACTCGAAGGTGTTGCCGCCCTCGAAGTAGATCTCGCCGGGTTCACCGGCGGGCAGTTCGTTCCCGTCCTCGTCGAGGATGTGCACCGCCCCACCCATCGGCCTACCGACCGAACCGGGATGTGCCAGCCACTCCTCGGCACTGATCAGCGTTGAGCCGTGCGCCTCTGAGGAGGCGTAGTACTCATCGACAATCGGACCCCACCAGTCGATCATCTGTTGTTTAA
>CAIWCQ010000207.1 GCA_903911165.1 uncultured Actinomycetes bacterium
GGCGCAGTGTCTAAGTCCGCCACCAGGTCCGGGTCGACTGTCACCGTCACTTGCCCACCGGTTCGATGTTGTCGATCTTGTAGGTGCCCTCCGACGGGGCCATCCGCACCCTCAACCGGTAGCTCAATTCCTGATCCTGCTGCTGCACGTTCGACATCAACACACGGGTCGCGACAAGGACGTCGATCGAACCATCCGGGTTGTGTTTCTCCGCCGCCGCCCGGATGTCGGTGATCTTCACCTTGGCCTTCACGGTCTGGTACGCCTCTGTGAGCAGGCTGCTGTAGAGGTTCGCCTGGGGCGCGTAGTTGTCGGTACTGCAGGCCACGATCTTGCGCTGACTCTCATTCATCGCCGCGAGGTCAGGTGCCTGGGTAGCAGCGACGCAATCCTTGGCGGTGGCCACCGCCACCACCTCGTCGCCGATCGCCGCCGCGCTGTGCCGATGCGACAACCACGCCAGGACTCCGACGGTGATCACCGCGAGGCTCGCCGCCAGCAGGGCCGCGCAGATGCCAGTCGGCCAGCGGCCACTGGTGAGCCTCGACTCAGGCTGATCCGGTGCTGTCTGTGGCGGGATCGGGGTCAGCTGGCCGGAGCCAGCATCTCCTTCCATCCGTCGTCTCCTGTATTGGTCGAGTTCGTGACGGTATACGTCGTACCGTCGGGTCCGACGATCTCCCCGCTCTGAGCATCGTAGGTGGCCGAGGTGTTAGTCGCCGGGGTCGCCGGCGTATAGACGCAGGGGTTCGGCTGCTGACCGTTGCACTGAACGCTACCCGTTCCCGGTGCGGACAGCGGATCCTGGGCCGGCGGCGTCGGTGTCGGCAGCAGTTCGGCCGCCAACGGGTTCAGCCCGCTGTTGATGCTGGGGGCGGGCATCACCGTGCCGGGATTAACGGGCTGGTCGCACCGGGCGCCCGGTGCCGGGCAGTTCACGATCTGGTTGGGATCCCCGTACCACGGGTTGGTACCCAGCGGCGTGTAGGGCTCATCGCTGCGGCACTCCAACGGTGTTGCGGCGCGCTTGCCGGGAATGTCGACGCAGGGAAAGTTACGCGCGCCGCGCACCGAGTTGGCCGGGGTGTCCTTCGGGATCTTGCAATACAGGCCGTCGACGACCGGTTGCGGGCTGGTGTCCGCCGGTGCCCTCCACTGGCTGGCGGGCAGGTATCCGGTCAGGCACGGCGGCGGCTGGTTGATGGACAGCCCGAGGTCCAGTGATGCCTTGCCCGGGAACACACCCGCGACCGACTGTCCGGCTGCCGCGCCCTGGGGCAGCAGCACCAGTGACTGCTCAACGCCCTTGTTGTAGCGCTCGAGCATCTCGATGATGATCGCGAGGTTGGCGAGCGTCTGCGGCAGCCCATCTTGCACATCGACGAACAGCGTGTTGAGTCCCTCGGCGGTGGGCGCGGCCTGCTGCAGGGTGCTACGCAACGCGGCGTCCTGCTCCTTGGCCTGCCTCGTCAACGAGTTCAGGTTGGCGGCCCAGGTGTAAATCGCATCCGCGGACTGAACCTGGCTGTCGAAGATCGGCGGCGCGTTGTCGACGATGTCGTTGATGTCGCCGATGTTGTCGTTGAGTTCACCGACGAAGGTCGAGGTGTTGTCCACCAACCTCTGCAGGGTCGGGCCGAGTCCGCCCACCGCCAGCGCAGTCTCGTCGAGCAAATTGGGAATCTTGTCCGACGGAATCGCCGCCAGCGAACGGTAGGCGGCATCGAGGGCCGGACCCACCGGGACCGGCACGCTGCTCTTGGTGATGGTCTGGCCGCTAGCGAAGAACTGGTCTGAATTGCCGTCCGACACCAGGTCCAGATACTGCTCACCGATCGCGGTGACCGACCGGACGTTCGCGCTCGCATCGACCGGGATCTTGTATTTGTCACTGATCCGCAAGGTGGCGCGGGCACCCGTCTCGGTCGGCTCGATGTTGGTGACTTTGCCGATCGACACGCCACGATAGGTCACGTTGGACGTTTTATAGAGACCGCCGGCGGTGGGCAGGTCA
>CAIWCQ010000208.1 GCA_903911165.1 uncultured Actinomycetes bacterium
GTCTGGACGCCGGCCTGGTGTTGACCGCCATCGGCTATCGGGGTGCACCGGTTCCCGGGCTGCCCTTCGACGAGACCGCGGCGGTGGTGCCCAATCGGGACGGACGCGTCATCGATCCGCGTACTTCGGAACCCGTGCGGGGTGCCTACGTCGCGGGCTGGATCAAACGTGGCCCCACCGGATTCATCGGCACCAATAAGTCCTGCGCCATGCAGACCGTCGCCACCTTGGTCGAGGACTTCAACAACGGGCTGCTTGATGACCCCCGCCAGCCACCGGCGGCGCTGGAGACGTTGATCCGCGCCCGACAACCCGACCTAGTGGACGCCGCGGGCTGGCGGGCAATCGACGCCGCCGAGACCAGCCGGGGCGAGGCCGCCGGCCGGCCACGGGTGAAGTTCACCTCGGTGCCCGACATGCTCGCCGCGGCCGCAACGGGGCCCCGGCCCGGCGCCCGGCTGGGCGGGTTGCGCACTCGCCTGCGAGAACTCGTCTCTCCCCGGAACCGACGCCGCTGACCGCGACCCGGCACCATCGGGGCCCGGTCGGTCGGGCGTACGGTGACACCGTGGCTGATGATGTTGGACCGGTACACCGGCTTGCCGGCATGCGGGTGGAGTACGGATCCGTGGAGAAGGACGGCAGCCCCGATCTGGACGTCGACTGGTTTGCAGACGGTTGGCTTGCCCTGCTGCACATCTGGATCGACGAGGCAGAGCAGGCCGGCATTATCGAGCCGAACGCGATGGTGCTGGCCACCGTCGACGACGGCCGGCCGGTCACCCGCACGGTGCTGTGCAAGAGCATTGAGTCCGATGGCATCACTTTCTACTCCAATTACGACTCCGCCAAGGGCGTCGACCTGACGACCACGCCGTACGCGTCGGTGACGTTCCCGTGGTACGCACTGGGCAGGCAGGTGCACATCCGCGGCGCCGTCGTGAAGGTCAGCGCGGAAGAGACGCAGCAGTACTGGGCGCGGCGGCCGCGCGGTTCGCAACTGGGCGCGTGGGCCTCGGCGCAATCCCGACCGATCGGCTCTCAGGCGGAATTGATGGCCAGACTCACCGATGTGACGCGGCGCTTCGCCGATTCAGATCCGGTGCCGGTCCCGCCGCACTGGGGCGGCTATCGGATCGCCGTCGAGGTCGTCGAGTTCTGGCAGGGCCGGGAGAACCGGATTCACAACCGGATACGGGTGGCTCCGGGCGCGGACGACGGGTCGGATCGGATCGAGCGTCTCCAGCCCTAACCTATCGCTTCAAAACCTAGGCCGATCGCTTCCACAACACGGGCCGATCGCTCCCACAACACGGGCCGATCGTTCCTACAAAACAGGGGGCATACCCTTGCCCGATGGGGGAGCCGTCGTTAGGTTTGCGTGAACTCAAGAAGCAACGCACCCGCGCCACGATCGTGGACGTCGCGTCGGGACTGTGTGCCCGGCAGGGTTATGAGAAGACGACGGTCGAGCAGATCGCCGCGGCGGCCGAGGTGTCGCCGCGAACCTTCAGCCGCTACTTCCCCAGCAAGGAGGCGGTCATCGGCGCGCTGATCGAGGAGACCGCCGAACATATCGCCGCCGCACTTGCCGCGCAGCCCACCGACATCACCGAACACGACGCGCTGGTGCGCGCCCATGTCGAGGTCTTTCGGGCCGCCGAACGAGGCGAGCCCGGGGCGATGTCCTTCGACCGAGTCAGAGGCTTTCTGCAGATCGTCAACAGTTCACCCATGCTGGGTCTGGCCGCCTTCACCTTTCGGGCCGACGGTGGGCCGACAGCCGCGGTGATCCGCGCGATGGCCGAGCGAATGGGTACGCCGGTGGGGGATCCGGCGGTCCGGATCCTGTTTGACACCTGGGCGGTGTTGATGGCGGTTGCCTGCGGCAGCCCGGGAACCGACGTCAGTGACCCTGGCCGGGTAAGCGAACGGATCGAAGCTACCTACCGAATTTTTGCCCGGCTCTGGCAGCCCTGGCACCCCGGTCTCAGGCCCGATGGGGCAAGCCGGGACAATACTGGCTAGGTTCACTCCCGGATGGGCAGTAGCGTCTTGGGGGGAGCGGATCGCACATCCCGTCAAGTACGCATGCCGCCAAATACGCAAGAAGGGGTTGATGTGGCCGCAATCGACGACAACGCCACGCTCCGTTATCCCGCTGGGGAATCGGGTCATGCCGGTGGAGAGCTGGAACTGGAGATTGTCCATGCCACCGAGGGCCCCGACGGTATAGCGCTGGGGCCGTTGCTGGCCGAGACCGGTTACACCACCTTCGACCAGGGTTTTGTCAACACCGCCTCGACCAAGAGCGCCATCACCTACATCGACGGGGATGCCGGCATCCTGCGCTACCGCGGATACCCGATCGAGCAGCTCGCCGAGAAGTCGAACTTCATCGAGGTGAGCTACCTGCTGATCTACGGCGAACTCCCGACGCCCGAGCAACTTCAGGCGTTCACCACCAAGATCCAGCGGCACACTCTCCTGCACGAGGACCTCAAGCGGTTCTTCGACGGGTTCCCGCGTAATGCGCACCCCATGCCGGTGTTGTCCAGCGCCGTCAACGCACTGAGCGCCTACTATCAGGACTCGCTTGATCCGATGGATCACGAACAGGTGGAGTTATCAACGATCCGACTGCTGGCCAAGTTGCCGACCATCGCCGCGTACGCCTACAAGAAGTCGGTTGGTCAGCCTTTTCTCTACCCGGACAATTCGATGTCACTGGTGGAGAACTTCCTCCGGATGACCTTCGGGCTTCCGGCCGAACCCTACGACGTCGACCCGGAGATCGTCCGGGCCCTGGACATGCTGCTGATCCTGCACGCCGATCACGAGCAGAACTGTTCGACCTCGACGGTGCGCCTGGTGGGCTCGTCCCAGGCCAACCTGTTCACGTCGATCTCCGGCGGGATCAACGCGCTGTGGGGCCCACTGCACGGGGGTGCCAACCAATCGGTGCTGGAGATGCTGGAGAAGATTCGCGCCGGTGGTGGCGATGTGAACGCATTCGTCCGCAAGGTCAAAGACCGCGAGGACGGGGTCAAGCTGATGGGCTTCGGCCACCGGATCTACAAGAACTACGATCCGCGCGCCCGGATCGTCAAGGAGCAGGCCGACAAGATCCTCAGCAAGTTGGGCGGCGATGACGAGTTGCTCGACATCGCCAAGTCCATGGAAGAAGTCGCGCTGACCGACGACTACTTCATTGAGCGCAAGCTCTACCCGAACGTCGACTTCTACACCGGGGTGATCTACCGGGCGATGGGCTTTCCGACCCGGATGTTCACCGTGCTGTTCGCCCTCGGCCGGCTGCCGGGCTGGATCGCGCACTGGCGCGAGATGCACACCGAACCCAACAAGATCGGCCGACCACGGCAGATCTACACCGGCTACGGCGAACGCGACTATCTGAAGCTCGACGGCCGCTGACCCGACCGACAGGGTCGGCTACGGTGGTCGCCGTGACGACAAAACCAGAAATCGAATTCCCCGGGGGTCCGGCCCCCACCGAACTGGTCATCACCGACCTGGTCCTCGGCGACGGCGACGAAGCCGGTCCCGGAGACACCGTCGAGGTGCATTACCTCGGCATCGAATATGACAGCGGCGAGGAGTTCGACAGCTCTTACGACCGCGGCGAATCCATCTCGTTCCCGCTGCGCGGCCTGATCCAAGGCTGGCAGGACGGTATTCCGGGAATGCGGGTCGGCGGACGGCGTCAGCTGGTCATCCCACCCGAGCAGGCCTACGGCCGGGCCGGCTCCGGGCATCGACTCTCGGGCAAAACGCTGATTTTCGTCATCGACCTGCTCGCGGTGGCGTGATCTATTGGGTTCGCAGGACGAAACCCACACCGCGTACGGTATGCAGTAGACGCGGTGCGCCGCCGGCTTCCAGCTTGCGGCGAAGGTATCCGATGAATACGTCGACGACGTTGGTGTCGGCGGCGAAGTCGTAACCCCACACCAGCTCCAGCAACTGGGCACGGCTGAGTACCGCGGTCTTGTGTTCGGCAAGCACCGCCAGCAGATCGAACTCGCGCTTGGTCAAGTCGACGTCGACGCCGTTGACCCGGGCTCGCCGACCGGGGATGTCGATCTCCAACGGCCCCATCTGAATGGTCTCCGAGGAGAACGTGGCGCTGGCGCCGCGGCGGCGCAGCAGAGCCTTCACCCGGGCCACCAACTCAGCCAGAACAAATGGCTTCACCAGGTAGTCATCGGCGCCGGCCTCCAGGCCCGCCACCCGGTCGTCAACCGAACTGCGGGCCGAGAGCACACACACCGGCACATCGTTGTCCATCGCGCGCAGTGCGGTCACCACGCTGACGCCGTCGAGAACGGGCATATTGATATCCAGCACGATCGCATCGGGCCGGGTTTCGGTTGCGCTGCGAAGGGCCTCGGCGCCGTCGACGGCGGTGAAGACCTCGAAGCCGGACAGTCGCAGGCCGCGCTCCAGGGAGGCCAGCACATCCGGATCGTCGTCAACCACTAATACGCGCGGCGACGCCGGGATGCTGTCCATGGACGCTATCTTGCCGGATCGCCGCGCGTCCGGGCGGGAGGCATGGCCGTGACATGATCTCGGGGCAGCTGACGGGAGAGTTTCGGTGGTGGACGGCGTGACCTCAGGCGGGCTCCGGTCGGATCCGGCGATCGCACCGCAGCCTGCGCGGATCCGGACGAGCAGCGACCTGCTGCGGCTGCTGCCCTATTTGCTGCCGTACCGGGCGCGGTGGCTGGCCATGATCGTCATCGCGATCGCCAGCCTCGTCGCGACGGTGGCTATCCCACTGATGACAAAGGCGGTCATCGACGGGCCGGTGCGAAACCGCGACTCTCACGGCCTCTGGGTGCTGGGCACGATTGCGGTCGGGGTAGGAATCGCGGAGGCGACGCTGTGGTTCATCCGCCGTTGGCTGGTGTCGCGCGCGACCATGTCCGTCGAAACCGATATCCGCAACGACCTCTATGCACGATTGCAGATCTTGCCGATGTCCTTTCACGGCCGATGGCAATCCGGCCAGTTGTTGTCGCGAATTATGAACGACCTGAATACGATTCGCCGGTTGCTGTCGTTCGGGTTGGTATTCCTGATGCTCAACATCCTGCAGATCATCGTGGTGACGATCATCCTGCTCGCGATGTACTGGCCACTGGGGGTGGTGGTGCTGGCTTCGGTGGTGCCGGTCACGCTCACGGTGATGCACTTCGAACGCACTTTCACCCGGCTCTCGCGCCAGGCACAGGATCAGGCCGGCCACGTGGCGACCGCCGTCGAGGAGGCTGCGCTGGGGCTGCGGGCGGTCAAATCTTTCGGTCGCGCCGATTACGTCTACGACCGTTTCGACGAGCAGGCCACGGCGCTTTACGACACCCAGATCCGCAAAGTCTCGGTGTCGGCGAAGTTCTGGACTCTGCTTGAGATCATCCCGAACATCGCCCTGATCGTCGTGTTGGGGTTCGGCGCCGTGGCCGCCGGGCGCGGGCTGATCACCCTGGGCACGCTGGTTGCGTTCATCACGATGATGCTGTCTCTGGTGTGGCCGATCGCCTCACTGGGTTTCCTGCTGTCGATGACCCAGGAGGCGATGACCGCCGCCAATCGCATCGCCGAGATCTTCGACGCGCAGATCGAGATCACTGACGGCCCGCGCTCTGAACCCCCGCGCGGCGCACTGCTGGAGTTCGACGATGTGGGTTTCCGGTTTCCGGACGGGGCGGCCACGGACGCCTGGGTGTTACGTCATGTCAGTGTCACCGTGGAACCGGGACAGACCCTCGCCCTCGTCGGCGCGACCGGATCTGGCAAGTCTGTCCTGGCTGCCCTGCTGCCACGGCTTTACGACGTCACCGAAGGACACATCCGGATCGGCGGTGTGGATGTTCGCGACCTGTCGCTGGACGCCCTCCGTCGCCAGGTGGCCGTCGCGTTCGAGGATCCGATCCTCTTCTCGATGTCGGTCGCGGAAAACCTCACCCTGGGCCGCTCCCGCGAGGATCCGGCCACTGACGCCGAAATCGATCGTGCCATCGAGATAGCTGCCGCCACCTTCGTCTATGAACTGCCGTTCGGACTGCAGACCCGCATCGGCGAGCAGGGGATGAGCCTGTCCGGCGGACAGCGTCAACGGTTGTCGCTGGCCAGGGCGATTCTGACGCGGCCGAGCATTCTGGTGCTCGACGACACCCTGTCCGCGCTCGACGTCCACACCGAGGCTGCGGTCACCGAAGCGTTGAGTCGGGTACTTGGCGCGGTCACCGGAATCGTTGTCGCACATCGAGCTTCGACGGTGCTACTGGCCGACAAGGTGGCGCTGCTCGACACCGTTGACGGAGTCGGCACCATCACCCACATCGGCACCCACGAGGAACTTTTGGCCACCGTTCCGCGCTATCGCTATCTGCTGGCCGCTGACGACGAACTCGACGACGGCACCGAACCACGTCCCGAATGGGAGGACGAGGCTGACCGTCAGCAACTCGATCATGTCTACGAGGAGGCCGTCGGGCAGCAAGCCGCGACCCGCCGACCCATCGGGTATATCGCCGCCGAGCGCACCCGATGACGCCCACGCCGCCGTCGACGCCCCCGCCGTCGATGCCCCCGCCATCGATGCCCCCACGGCGGACGCCGCCGTCGATGGTGTGGCGCGGTCGCTTCGAGGAACAGAACTCTGACCTTCCGATCGACGAGGCGCTGCCGCGCCGGCGCGAGGCTCGTCAACTTCTCGCGGAGTTGCTGCGTCCCTACTCCGCCGCGATCGGATTGCTCGCGGTGGTGGTGATTGTCGAAAACGTTGCCCGACTATCGGTTCCGTTGCTGGTGCAGCGCGGAATCGACCGCGCAGTACCGCCGCTGATGGTTGGCGGGCCAGCGACCGAGTTGATCATGGTGGTGGCGGCGCTGTGCGCGCTGGCAATGGTTCAGGGCGCCAGCCGGATGTTCTTCCTGCGGACCTCGGGCCGGATCGGCCAGCGGGTGCTGCTGGAACTTCGGCGCCGGCTGTTCCGGCACTTCCAGTCCCTTGACGTCGCGTTCCATGACCGCTACACCTCCGGCCGTGTGGTGAGTCGTTCGACCAATGACATCGAGGCGATCCAGGAGATGCTGGAGACCGGCCTCGACAGTCTGGTGACTGCGGTGCTGACATTGATCGGTACGGCAATCCTGTTGGTGGTGCTGGACTTTCGGCTTGGCCTGATGTGCCTGGCGGTGTTTCCGGTACTGGTTGCGCTGGTGTGGTGGTTTTCCACCGAGTCGGCGAAGACCTACCGCACGGTACGGGAGCGCGCGGCACTGCTGATCGTCCAGTTCGTCGAGACGATGACCGGGATCAAGGCGGTGCAGGCTTATCGGCGGGAGCCGCGCAATCAGGAGATCTTCGAAGAGGTCTCCGACGGCTACCGGGAGGTCAATGAGCGCACCTTCCGATTGCTGGCCATTTTCATGCCGGCGGTCAAACTTGTCGGCAATCTGGCCACCGGAGCAGTGCTGCTCTACGGGGGCTATCGGGTGTTGCACGGCCAGATGACGGTCGGCACCTTGGCGGCGTTCCTGCTCTACCTGCGCATGTTCTTCGAACCTATGCAGGAGATTTCGCAGTTCTTTAACTCCTTTCAGTCCGCGTCCTCGGCGTTGGAGAAGATGGCCGGCGTGCTCGCTGTCGAACCGCGGATCGCCGATCCGGCTGAGCCGGTTCGAGTGGATTCGGTGCGCGGCGAAATCGCCCTGCAGAACGTGTGTTTCGGGTACCTCCCCGACCATCCGGTGCTTTCCGGGATGACACTGGCGGTGCCGGCCGGTCAGACCATCGCGCTGGTCGGCACGACTGGAGCGGGCAAGACCACCGTCGCCAAGCTGATTGCCCGCTTCTACGATCCGGACAGCGGGTCGGTCACCCTCGATGGCATCGACCTGCGGAGTTTCGACCAGGTCGACCTGCGCCGCCATGTCGTCATGGTGACTCAGGAGAATTTTCTGTTCTCCGGAACCGTCGCCGACAACATCCGCTTCGGCCGGCCGGACGCCACCGATGCAGAGGTTGCCGCGGCGGCGGCCGCGGTGGGCGCGCAGGATTTCATCGACGCACTGCCCGACGGTTATGACACCGACGTCGCCAAGCGGGGTGGCCGGCTCAGCGCCGGTCAGCGCCAGTTGGTGGCGTTCGCCAGGGCGTTCCTCGCCGACCCGGATGTGCTGATCCTCGATGAGGCGACGTCCTCGCTCGATATCCCCAGCGAACGTCTGGTGCAGCGGGCGCTGCGGACTGTGCTGGCGCAGCGCACCGCTTTGATCATCGCCCATCGGCTGTCCACGGTTGCGATCGCCGACCGGGTGCTGGTGCTCGAACACGGTCGCATCGTCGAGGACGGCCGCCCGGGTGATCTGATCGGCGCCGATGGCCGCTACGCGGCCCTGCACCGGGCCTGGATCGACTCGCTGGCTTGATTCCAGCGGTGGGCGGTCGGCCAGTAGGCTGCGACCCATGATCGGTGTCGAACGTGTCGGTGATGTCGTCACCATCGAGCTCCAGCGCCCGCAACGGCGCAACGCGTTGAATTCCGAGCTTGTCGACACGCTGCGGGAAGCGGTGGCGAAGGCGGCCGCCGACGACGTCCGGGTGATCGTGTTGACCGGGGCCGGCACCGTGTTCTGCGCGGGAGCTGACCTTTCCGGCGATGTGTTCGCCGCGGACTTTCCCGAAAAAGCGATCGCCTTGAACTTCGCAATAGATGCCGCCCCGATGCCGGTGATCGGCGCCATCAATGGCCCGGCGATCGGCGCCGGCGTACAACTGGCGATGGTGTGCGATCTTCGAGTGGTGGCACCCGCGGCCTATTTCCAATTCCCGATCGCTAAATACGGCCTGGCGCTGGACAACTGGAGCATTCGCCGGTTGGCTTCTCTGGCCGGTCACGGCCGGGCCAGAGCGATGCTGTTGACCGCCGAGAAACTCGATGCCCAGACTGCCCTGCAGACCGGGATGGCCAACCGGATCGGGTCGCTGGCGGATGCCCAAGCATGGGCCACCGAAATCGCGGCGCTGGCCCCGCTGTCGCTGCGGCACTCAAAGCGGGTCCTCAACGACGATGGTGCCTACCAGGAACAGGTCGGCGTGCATAAAGAACTCTTCGATCAGGCGTGGGCCAGCAATGACGTGATCGAGGCTCAGGTGGCGCGCATCGAGAAGCGCTCGCCGCTGTTCGGGGGGGCTTGAGCACCGTGCCCGGGCTGGAAGACGTGGCGGCACTGCTGCCGCACGGTAAGACCGCACTGCGGCTGGCCGCCGGCACCGCCTCGCTGGCGGCGGGCGGATGGATGCTGCGCGCCATGAGGGAGGCGCCCACGGCACTGGGCGCCGACGCCGGTGCCATTCACGCGGTAGCCGAAGGCTCGCCCAACTACCGGGGCGGCGTGTTCCGCAACCTCGACCTCGATGCCGCCTCCGCCCTGCGACTCGACGTCGAAGAGAACCGCCAACTGCTCTACGACATGATCGGCGGTAGCTCGGCCAGCCCGCCGCGCAATGCGATCCCGTTGGCCGAGCCACCCCGGCGCCGACGCGCCAGCCCACTGTCCGCCACCTGGTTCGGGCATGCCTCCGCGCTGCTGGAGATCGACGGCTTCCGGCTGCTGACCGACCCGGTGTGGAGTCGGCGTTGCTCGCCGTCGAAGGCCCTGGGGCCGCAGCGACTGCATCCCCCGCCGCTGCCGCTGGAGGCGCTGCCCGCGCTGGACGCCGTGTTGATCAGCCACGACCACTACGACCACCTCGACATGGACACCGTGCGGGCACTGGCCCGCAGCCAGCGGTGCCCGTTCATCACCCCGCTGGGTGTTGGCGCACACCTGCGGCACTGGGGGATACCGGCGGCGCGCGTCATCGAACTGGACTGGAATACCGAAGTCCGGATCGGCGAGCTGACGCTGGTCTGCACTCCGGCTCGGCATCATTCCGGGCGTTTCATGGCCCGCAACAACACACTGTGGGCGTCCTTCGCCGTGATCGGGCCCACGCATCGCGCGTTCTTCGGCGGCGATACCGGATACACCCGCAGCTTTGGCGACATCGGCAGCCAGCACGGCCCGTTCGATCTCACCCTGCTCCCGATCGGCGCCTACAACAAAGCCTGGCCCGACATCCACATGAATCCGGAGGAGGCCGTTGCGGCCCAC
>CAIWCQ010000209.1 GCA_903911165.1 uncultured Actinomycetes bacterium
CCGGCTGATGCTGTCCGGCGAGGTCGGCTACTTCAAGGGCGCGATGCAACTCACCCATCCGGCCTTCCTGGTTTTGAACTCCACCAGGGGGCGCACCGTCGGTACCAAATCGCTGAAGGCGATCGCCCAGACCGGCGCCGGCGACGAATTCTCGCTGTCGCTGTTCGAGCGAGACTTCTTCCCGATCTATCCGGCCAGCGCGAAGCTACAGAGCTGGGACATCTACGCCTGCGTTCGTCAGGTCCTCGACGTCCTCGACCCCATCGCGGAACCAGTTCCGGAAGCCTTTGTCCAACAACGCGATCTGCTGTCAGAGGATGCCGCGCTGCGGGCGATTCACCTCACCGAGAGCGAGGCCGAACGTCAGCGCGCCAGGGAAAGGCTCACCTTCGACGAGGCGGTGGGTATGCAGTGGGCGCTGGCGCAGCGTCGCCACGGTGTGCTCGCGGCATCCGGGCCGTCGGCGCCGCCCCGATCCGACGGGCTGTTCGCGGCGATGTCGGCACGCCTGCCGTTTGAACTGACTGGCGGTCAGATCAGCGTGCTTGACGTCATCTCCTCGGAGATGTCTGCCACCAAGCCGATGAATCGGCTCCTTCAAGGCGAGGTTGGATCCGGTAAGACCATCGTGTCGGTGCTTGCCATGTTGCAGATGGTGGACGCCGGCTTTCAGTGCGCGCTGCTGGCGCCGACCGAAGTCCTTGCCGCCCAGCATGCCCGCTCCATTCGTGACGTTCTGGGTCCGCTGGGGTTGGCGGGTCAACTCGGCGGGGAGGACGGCGCGACCCGGGTTGCCCTGCTGACGGGATCGATGACGGCCGCGCATAAGCGGCAGGTACGTGACGAGGTGACGACCGGCCAGGCCGGCATTGTGATCGGCACCCACGCACTGCTGTCGGATTCCGTCGAATTCTCCCTACTCGGACTGGTTGTGGTTGACGAACAACATCGGTTCGGTGTCGAGCAGCGAGATCGTCTGCGTGCCAAGGCTTCCCAGGGTCTGACACCGCATCTTCTGGTGATGACCGCAACCCCGATACCGCGTACCGTCGCGCTCACCGTGTTCGGCGACCTGGAGACCTCGACCCTGCGGGAATTGCCTCGGGGCCGCCAGGAGATCGCCACGAACACCATCTTCGCGAGTCAGAAGCCGCAGTGGCTCACGCGAGCCTGGCAGCGAGTCGCCGAGGAGGTCGCTGCCGGACGGCAGGCGTACGTCGTTGCCTCCCGCATCGACGAGAGCGATACGTCCGGCGACGACGAACACCAGTACGCGCCGATTTCGGTCACGACACTTTATGAGCAACTGAATCGAGAGGAACTGTCCGGACTACGGCTAGGCCTCATGCACGGACGACTACCGGCCGAGGAGAGGGACGCGGTTATGGCGGCTTTCCGGGCCGGGGAGGTAGACGTTCTGGTCTGCACCACGGTGATCGAAGTGGGGGTTGACGTGCCGAACGCCACCGTGATGGTGGTGATGGATGCCGACCGGTTCGGCATCAGCCAATTGCACCAGCTGCGCGGTCGTATCGGGCGCGGGACGCACCCGAGTCTGTGCCTGCTAGTGACCCGATCACCCGAAACGTCCAAGGCCGGAGATCGACTTAAGGCAGTGGCCGCGACCCTGGACGGCTTTGTTCTCGCCGATCTGGACCTGGCCGAGCGGCGGGAGGGAGATGTGTTGGGGCTCAACCAGTCCGGGCGAGCGGGAACGCTGCGCTTGCTGTCCCTCGCCGAGCATCTTGACGTAATCCTCGCGGCGCGTGAGCTATGTGAGTCGGTGTATGCCGTCGACCGCAACCACGCCGGAATGACCACCCTGGCCGGGCAGTTCACCGGTGCCGATCGCATCGAATACCTGGATAAGGCATGAGGCGCGTGCCGCTGGTGTGGCTGGCCGCATTCGCGGTGGTCGCCATCCTGGTCGCCGTGCAGGTGGTCTCGGCGAAGCGTTCGGATCCGGCGAGGCACACCGGGGCGCCGACGGTGTTGTCCGGCACTGACGTGCTGGCCGGGGTCGCGGTCGTCCCGACGCGGGTTCGCGGTGAGGACTACCGCCGGGCGGCTTTCGGCGATGCCTGGGATGACGACAACGATGCTTTGGGCGGACGCAACGGTTGCGACACCCGCAATGACATCCTTAACCGCGACCTCGAGGACAAGATCTACGTCGCCACCAAGCGTTGTCCGCAGGCCGTCGCCGGCGGAACCCTGCGCGACCCCTACACCAACGCCACCATCGCCTTCGTCCGGGGAAACCGGGTGGGGGCCTCGGTGCAGATCGATCATCTGGTGCCCCTGGCGTTCGCCTGGGACATGGGCGCGCGGGACTGGACTGAGCGGATGCGGATCCGTTTCGCCAATGACCCCGCCAATCTGCTGGCGGTGGCCGGCGGGGCGAACCAGGACAAGGGAGATCAGCCGCCGGGTGCCTGGATGCCGCCCAACTCCGCGTTCTGGTGCCAGTACGCGGTGGCGTTCACCGCAGTGGTGCGCGGGTACGGCTTACCGGTGGACGCGGCCTCTGCGCGGCGGTTGCGCGACGCGTCGTCGGACTGTCCAGTCGGGTGAGTCAGGCCAGTCGGGTGAGTCAGGCGTTCGGGTCGGGCCGGAATCGGCTGCCGTCGTCGAGTTCGCTGATGGCCTCCATCTCGGCCGGGGACAGTTCGAAGTCGAAGACGTCGATGTTCGCGGCGATCCGGTCCGGATCGGATGCAGAGTGGACCACCACGTTGCCCAGTTGAATGCTCCACCGAATCAGCACCTGCTCCGCGGATTTACCGTGGGCGTTGGCGGCACTGGAGATCGCCGGGTGCGCCGAAATACGCGCTTCCGCTGACGGAATGGCGGCAATGGTGGTGATCGAACGCTCGGCGTGAAAGGCCCGCAGCACAGCCTGATTCAGCAGCGGATGCAGTTCGATCTGGTTGACCGTTGGTGTGGAGAAGCTCAGGTCGGTCACGTCGGTCAGCTGCTCGGGGTTGAAGTTGGCGACGCCGATGGACCTGGCGTCGCCGACCTCCCGAGATTTCAGCAAACCTGCCCAGGCGTCGACGTATCGGCCGTCCTGGTCGATCGGCCAGTCGACCAGGAAGAGGTCGACGTAGTCCAGTCCGAGTTGGGCGAGACTGGTCCGGCAGGCGTCCTGCGCGGACTGGAACCCCTGATCTGAGCCAAGCAACTTGGCGGCGATATAGATCTCGCCGCGCGGGATCGAAGACCCGGCGATAGCCCGACCAACGGCTTCGGCGTTGCTCGCCGTCGAACCGGTGTCGATCAGGCTGTAGCCGACGGCCAGCGCGGCAGTGACCGCGGCCTCGGCCTGCTCGGGAGGCAACTCGGCGACGCTGAGCCCCACCACCGGAATGGCGTGGTCGTCGCTGAGCGCGAGGGTGGGGATCCCCGCCATCGGCGCCATGTCACCTGCCTGAGTGTCGAGGTTTTCCGTCGGAACGCGGACCACCGGCGTTGGCTCCGGATAGTACCGAGCCGAATAGTACTCAGCGGAGCGGTCCGGAGCGGATCGCACCCGGCTGCAACGGCGCGTCGGCCGGCGCTGACGTCACCGTGTTGGCCTGCGGTGCCGCACCGCGACGGGGGTGGAACGCCCGCGAGGTCGGAAGTGCCGGGGGCGTAAGCTCCCGCGAGGTTGGACGCGCGGCGTCGCCGAGCGTGAACGAGGAGGCAGCCATGTCAGCACGCGCGGGTGGCGCGCCCAAACGCCGGGCCGTCAAAGAGCGGGCCCTGATCGTGGGTAACCGGTTGGGCGTCAAGCTGATTCCACGCCTTCCGGTCGGCGTCAAGCGGATGCTCTCCGGAGGCCGGGCCATCACCATCGACGGCAATACCCTGGACCCCTCCCTGCAGATGATGCTGGCCGCCCAACGCTCGCTGGGCGTGGTCAGCCTGGTGGCCGCCGATGACGTCGCCGCGACCCGCGCCGCTAATCGCGAACTCACCCGCACCCTGGACGAGCCAGATGTGCGCGTCGGCGGCATCCGGTCGGTGTCGATCCCGGGCCCGGGCGGTGTGATCCCGGGCCGGCACTATCGGCCCGCCAGCGGTGGCGCACCCGCGCCGCTGGTGGTCTTCTATCACGGCGGCGGATTCGTGTTCGGCGACCTCGATACCCATGACGCGGCATGCCGGCTGATCTGTCGTGACGCGGGCGTGCACGTGCTCGCGGTGGATTACCGACTGGCGCCCGAACACAAGGCACCGGCCGCCGCCGACGACGCCTACGCGGCCTACCGCTGGGCCCGGGAGCACGCCGGCGAGTTGGGGGCGGATCCGCGCCGGGTCGCGGTGGCCGGCGACAGTGCCGGCGGTTGTCTGGCCGCAGTGGTCACCCGGCAGGCCCGCGATGCCGGCGACCCACTGCCGTCGCTGCAGTGGCTGATCTATCCCGTCACCGACTGGCGCGGGCTCGCCCGTTCCCGTTCGCTGCTCGGTGACGGGTTTCTGCTGACCAAGCCCGACATGGACTGGTTTCGGGAAATGTACGTCGACGGGTCAGGTTTGGACGTCACCGATCCGAGGGTTTCGCCGTTGCTGGCCGAGGATTTTTCCGGGCTGTCTCCGGCACTGATAGTCACCGGCGGATTCGATCCGTTGCGCGACGAGGGCGAGGAGTACGCAGTCAAACTCCGGGACGCCGGGGTCGCCGTCGACCATCGGCGAATGAACTCGATGATCCACGCCTTTCTGAACCTCAACGTGCTCGGCGGCGGGGTCTCCCGGGCCAACGCGGAAATGATCTCGGCGCTGCGGGCACACCTGGTCCACGACTGAGATCCACGACTGAGATCCACGACTGGGTCTACGACTGGGTCTACGACTGGGTCTACGACTGGGGGTCTACGACTGGGTCGAATCCGCGGCGGTCCCGCCGGTAGGATGTTGGACAGTACGCGCTACCACCAGAAGCACGCAGCAGGAAAACCCGCGTCATCGATAGCAAGGATGCAACCGACCCGTGGCCACCAGCAAAAAAAGCACACCCCGCTACGACCTGAAAGCCCAGGACCGCAAGCGTGACCTCGCCGTCCGCCTCGGTCTGACGGCGCTCGTCGTTGTCTTTGCCGTTGGGTTGGTGCTCTACATCGTGATGGGCAGTGACAAGAAGGGCGCCGACGACGCACAGGCGGTGCGGATCACGTCCGGCACGCTGATCAAGAAGGATGGCACCGACGAGCCCAAAGCGGTGCTGTCAATTTACGAGGACTTCCAGTGCCCGCACTGCCGGGACTTCGCGAAGGAATTCGGCCCGGCGATCAACAAGATCACCGAGAGCGGCGCCGCGGCAGTCGACTACAACATGGTCTCGATCCTTAATGCGACCAACAAGGGGTATTCGATGCGTGCGGCTAATGCCGCCTACTGCGTAGGCGACGAGAACAAGGAAGCGTTCGTGCGCTTCCACTCGGCGCTGTTTGCCCAGCAGCCCATCGAGGGCTCCGGCAGCGGGCCCGACAACGCCGCCCTGATCGAGACCGCGCGGCAGGCAGGTGTGAGCGGAACCGTCGCCGAATGCATCAATAGCGGCAAGTACGACGACATGGTCAAGGGCCTGGCCGCGGCCTCGAAAATCACCGCCACCCCGACCATCCGGCTCAATGGTCAGGACATCAGCCCGGCCACGCCCGAGGAACTGACCGCGAAAGTCGTCCAGATCGTCGGTCCGGTGCCGGCACTGGCGCCGACGCCGCCCGGTCCCGCGCCGGCGTCACCGGCCCCGGCGGTGCCCCAGCAGTGAGCCTGACCACCGCCGAGCCCGTCGCGCGCGGACCTGCCGACGCGCCGGCCGACAACGGGGTTGCGGTCGGACGCCCCGGCGCGTGGTGGATCCTCATCGCGGGCGTGATCGGGCTGACGGCCTCGGCAACCCTCTTGATCGAGAAGATCGAGATGCTCAAAAACCCGGCTTACGTGCCCAGTTGCAGCATCAACCCGGTGCTGTCCTGTGGTTCGGTGATGGTGCGGCCGGAGGCTTCGGCATTCGGTTTCCCCAACCCGCTGATCGGCGTCGTCTCGTTCACGCTGGTGGTGGTGACCGGTGTGCTGACCGTCGCGCGAGTCGGCCTACCGCGCTGGTACTGGGTTGGGCTGACCGTGGGTGCCGGGCTGGGCGTGGTGTTCACTCACTGGCTGATCTTCGAAAGCCTCTATCGCATCGGCGCGCTCTGCCCGTACTGCATGGTGGTCTGGTCGGTGATCGTGCCACTGTTCGCGGTGGTCGCCCCGATCGCGCTCCGTCCGCTGGCCGCCAACCCGGTGGCCCGGTTCCTCTACCACTGGCGCTGGCCCCTGGTCGTGCTGTGGTTCACCGCGGTCGCCCTGGCGATCCTGGCCCGGTTCTGGGACTACTGGTCCACCCTGATCTAGTGATTCACCCCGGTCTGGTCGTCCGCTGTTGTCTGGTTGTCGGACCCGGTCTGGGCGGGTGAGCATTTGACCCGGATCGTCGCCGGCGAGGCACGGGGCCGACGGCTGGCCGTTCCGCCGCGTGGAACCAGGCCGACCACCGATCGGGTGCGCGAAGCCCTGTTCAACGTGCTGGCGGTCCGCCGCGACTACGACGGACTGCGGGTACTCGACCTGTATGCCGGGTCCGGCGCACTCGGGCTTGAGGCGCTGTCGCGCGGGGCGGCCTCGGTGCTATTCGTCGACAGCGACCGCCGCGCCGCCGAAGTTATCGGCCGCAATATCACCGCGGTCGGACTCCCCGGTGCGACGGTGCGCCGAGGGGCGGTGGCGACGGTACTGGCGGCCGGCGCCCCGTCGCCGATGGATCTGGTACTCGCCGACCCGCCCTATGAGGTGCCGGCAGCCGAGGTGGAGCAGATCCTGGCCGACCTTTGCCGCAATGGCTGGGTCGATGCGGGCAGCATCGTGGTGGTGGAACGAGCGGCATCATCGCCACCGCTGAACTGGCCAGACGGCTGGATCGGGTGGCCATCGCGACGCTACGGCGACACCCGTTTGGACGTGGCCGAAGTCGGCGCCGAAACGAACTCCGGGTCTGATCCGGGTGCCTGCTAGCGTCAACGTCCATGAGCGGCGCCGTGTGCCCCGGATCATTCGACCCGGTGACCCTGGGGCACATCGACGTGTTCGAACGGGCGGCCGCGCAGTTCGACGAGGTCATCGTCGCCGTGCTGGTGAATCCCAACAAAGCGGGCCTGTTTGACGTCGAGGAACGGATCGCGATGATCGCCGAGGCCTGCGTGCATCTGCCGAACCTGCGCGCCGAAGCCGGGCGGGGCCTGGTGGTCGACCTGGTGAAGGCCCGCGGGTTCACCGCGATCGTCAAAGGCCTACGCAGCGGCACCGACTTCGACTACGAGGTGCAGATGGCCCAGATGAACAAGCACATCTCCGGCGTGGACACCTTCTTCGTGGCCACCGCGCCGGAATTCTCATTCGTGTCGTCCTCGCTGGCCAAAGAGGTGGCCGGTTACGGCGGGGACGTTTCAGCGCTGCTGCCGGAATCGGTGAACCGGCGTTTGCAGGCGAGGCTCGCCGGGCGCTGAGGGAGGTTTCGCCAACTCGTGGGCGACACACCGCATCGCCACCGCAGTCACAGGCGTAACACCAGGCACACTGGTCACTACCAACAAGCCTGGAGGGTGGCGCCGTGTACCGAGTATTTGAAGCGCTCGATGAGCTGAGCGCGATTGTCGAAGAGGCCCGCGGTGTGCCAATGACCGCCGGCTGCGTCGTCCCCCGCGGGGACGTGCTGGAACTGGTCGATGACATCAAGGACGCGATCCCCGGTGAACTCGACGACGCCCAGGATGTGCTGGATGCGCGTGACTCGCTGCTCAACGAGGCCAAGGAGCACGCGGACTCCACCGTGACCGGCGCCAACGCCGAAGCAGAGTCCCTACTCAGCCACGCGCGCGCGGAGGCGGACCGGGTGCTCTCCGACGCGAAATCCCAGGCCGACCGGATGGTGACTGAATCACGCGCCCACAGTGAGCGCATGGTGGGCGAGGCCCGCGAAGAGGCTTCCCGGCTGGCGACCACAGCCAAGCGCGACTACGAGGCGGCCACCAGTCGGGCTAAGGCCGAGGCCGACCGTCTCGTCGAGAGCGGCAACATCTCCTACGAGAACGCCGTCCAGGAAGGCATCAAGGAGCAGCAGCGGATGGTGTCTCAGACCGAGGTGGTTCAGGCCGCTCACGGCGAGTCCACTCGGCTCATCGATGCCGCCCACGCCGAGGCCGACCGGCTTCGGGGCGAGTGCGATATCTACGTCGACAACAAGCTGGCCCAGTTCGAGGATTACCTCAACGGCACCCTGCGCTCGGTCAGCCGCGGACGGCATCAACTGCGCACGGCGGCCGGCACCCACGACTACGTGCAGCACTGACTTAAGTCTTTTAGAGAACCGGGCGGAATCTTTTAGCGAACCGGGCGGAATCTTTTAGCGAACCGGGCGGCCTGACCGCGAGGTTCGGGGCTCCGACAGCGCCGATAGGATCGCAGCATGTCGACGCGTCGAAGATCAGGACCGCATCCTGATCTGAGTTCGCCACTGGTGTTCGACATATCGCGGCTGGGTCGGCGTCCGGGCTCCATGCTGACCGTCAGCCAGACCGTGCCCAGTCCGCTGCGCATCGGGTTGGATCTCATCGCGATCGAACCCGATGCGGAGATGGATCTCGATCTTCGGTTCGAGTCGGTGTCGGAGGGCGTGCTGGTCTCCGGCACCGTGCACGCACCGACCCGTGGTGAGTGTTCGCGATGCCTGGGACCGATCACCGATGAGGTCGAGATCGCGCTCACCGAGTTGTTCGCCTACCCCGACAGCGTCACCGAGTCCACGACGGAATCCGACGAAGTCGGCCGCGTGATCGACGAGACCGTTGATCTCGCACAGCCGATCGTCGACGCCGTTGGTTTGGCGCTACCTTTCGTCGCGCTGTGCGCCGAGGACTGCCCCGGGCTGTGTTCGCACTGCGGGGTGGCTCTGGCCACCGCCGAAGCCGGCCACAGCCACGAGATCATCGACCCGCGCTGGGCCAAACTCGCCGATCTGCGTTCCCTCGACCCGGATGGGACCGATCCGGACGGAACGCCGTCGTGACCGCCGCGCGGGCGGACCTGCTGCGCGCCCTGGGCGTCGACCTGCCGGCCGAGTTGTTGACGCTGGCGCTCACGCACCGCAGCTACGCCTACGAGAACGGCGGTCTGCCCACCAACGAACGTCTCGAACTGCTCGGTGACGCCGTGTTGGGTCTGGTGATCGTCGAGGAACTGTTCCGGCGCCATCCCGACAACTCCGAAGGGGATCTGGCCAAGCTGCGCAACAGCATCGTCAACAGCCACGCACTGGCCGGGGTGGCCCGCGGCCTGACCGGGACGGGTCTCGGCGAGTATGTCCTGCTGGGGCGTGGCGAGATTCAGACCGGCGGACACGGCAAGTCGTCCATCCTGGCCGACACGGTGGAGTCCCTGATCGGTGCGGTGTACCTGCAACACGGACTGCAGGGCGCCCAGCAGGTGATCCTGAGCCTGTTCGACGATCTCCTCAACACCGCCCCGACCCTCGGTGCGGCCCTGGAGTGGAAGTCCAGCCTGCAGGAACTCACGGCGGCCCGCGGTCTCGGGGTGCCCCGGTACGAGGTCACCTCCGAGGGCCCCGATCACGAACGGTGGTACTCGGCAGCGGTCTACGTCGAAGGACGGGTGTGCGGCCGCGGCGATGGACAGTCCAAGAAGATCGCGGAAACCAACGCCGCCGCGCAGGCCTGGACCGCCCTGGATTCGGTACCGGCGGCCGCAGATCCGGATGCCTGAGCTTCCTGAAGTCGAGGTGGTGCGGCGGGGCCTGCAGGCGCATATCGCCGGCCGGACGGTTACCGCGGTGCAGGTGCTTCACCCGCGCGCGGTCCGTCGGCACGAACCCGGCGCCGCAGACCTCGTCGCGCGGTTACGCGGCGCTCGGATCACCGGGACGGACCGGCGCGGAAAGTATCTATGGCTGTCGATCAGCTCAGACGGGAACGACGATGGTGCCGCGCTGGTGGTGCATCTGGGGATGAGCGGCCAGATGCTGCTTGGTGCGCTCGAACGTACCGAGCACCTGCGGATCGCGGTGATGCTCGACGACGGCACCGCGTTGAACTTCGTCGATCAACGCACCTTCGGCGGGTGGCAGCTGGCCGAACTGGTTAGCGTGGACGGCAGCCGGGTGCCCGAACCCGTGGCGCACATCGCCCGCGACCCCCTGGATCCACGTTTTGACCGCGAGGCCGTCGTTAATGTTATGCGGCGCAAGCATTCTGAGATCAAACGCCTACTCCTCGACCAGACGGTGGTGTCTGGAATCGGCAACATCTACGCCGACGAGGCGCTCTGGCGGGCCGGGGTCAACGGTGCCCGCATCGCCGACAAACTGACCCGTCGGCAACTGGGGGAGTTGCTCGACTCCGCGGCCGAGGTGATGCGCGAGGCACTCGGACAGGGCGGCACATCGTTTGATTCGCTGTACGTCAACGTCAACGGTCAATCCGGATATTTCGACCGCTCGCTGAACGTCTACGGCCGCGAAGGCCGCCACTGCCGGCGTTGCGGTGCGGTGATCCGCCGGGCGAAGTTCATGAACCGCTCGTCTTTCTATTGCCCCGTCTGCCAGACCCTCCCGCGCCAGCCGCGGCCGCGCACACGGTAGAACAAACCCATGACGGAGCTTTGGGTGGAACGCACGGGGATCCGCCGCTACACCGGCCGCAGCAGCCGGGGCGCGGAGGTCCTGATCGGTTCGGAGAGCGACGAGGCGGTGTTCACCCCCGGCGAACTGCTGAAAATCGCGCTGGCCGGCTGCAGCGGACTGAGCAGCGATCAGCCGCTGCGCCGCCGCCTCGGTGACGACTACCGCGCGGTGATCCGGGTTGCCGGGCCGGCCGACCGCGACGAGGAGCGCTACCCGCGGCTGACTGAGACCCTGGAGATCGATCTGACGGGATTGTCCGACGGGGACAAAGAGCGCCTGCTGCTGGTGATCAACCGCGCCATCGACGGAGTGTGCACGGTCGGGCGCACGCTCAAGGCGGGCGCGGAGATCTCCTTCGAGGTTGCCGACACTGGGCTATGACGGACACTGGGCCATGATCGATACTGGGCCATGATCGATACTGGGCCATGATCGATACTGGGCCATGACTGCTCTCGAGCCCGTCCGCCTGACCGCCTGGGTGCACGGCCACGTCCAAGGCGTGGGTTTCCGTTGGTGGACCCGCTCCCGGGCCCTTGAGCTGGGCCTGGATGGCTATGCGAGCAACCAGCCCGACGGCCGGGTGCTGGTGGTCGCCCAGGGGCAGCGGGTGGCCCGCGAAGCACTGCTGGCGCTCCTACGGGGCGGTGGTACGCCCGGTTCGGTGCAGACCGTCATCGCCGAGTTCACCTCGCCGGGACAGGACGCGACACCGGTGGAGTCGGGCTTCCGCGAGCGCTGAGCTCCTCGCCGGTAGGCTCGCACGACGTGTACCTCAAGAGTCTGACGCTGAAGGGTTTCAAGTCCTTCGCGTCGCCGACGACTCTGCGTTTCGAACCCGGTATCACCTGCGTGGTCGGGCCGAATGGCTCCGGTAAGTCCAACGTCGTCGACGCCCTGGCCTGGGTGATGGGCGAGCAGGGCGCCAAGACCCTGCGCGGCGGAAAGATGGAAGACGTCATTTTCGCCGGCACCTCCTCGCGTGCCCCGCTGGGCCGGGCCGAGGTCACCCTGACCATCGACAACTCCGACGGCCTGCTGCCGATCGACTATTCCGAGGTGTCGATCACCCGAAGGATGTTCCGCGACGGCGCCGGCGAGTACGAGATCAACGGCAACAGCTGCCGGCTGATGGACGTCCAGGAACTCCTCAGTGACTCCGGTATCGGCCGGGAAATGCACGTCATCGTCGGGCAGGGTCGACTGGCGCAGATCCTCGAGTCGCGTCCGGAGGACCGCCGCGCCTTCATCGAGGAGGCGGCCGGGGTGCTCAAGCACCGCAAGCGCAAGGAGAAGGCGCTGCGCAAATTGGACGCCACCGCGGCCAATCTGGCCCGGCTCAGCGACCTGACCACCGAACTGCGCCGTCAACTCAAGCCGCTGGGCCGGCAGGCCGAGATGGCAAGGCGCGCAGCCACAATCCAGGCCGACCTGCGCGACGCCCGGCTTCGGCTGGCCGCCGATGACCTTCTCATCCGCCGAGGCGAGTTCGCCGGTGCCGACGACATCGAGACCACGCTGCGACGCGAGCACGACGAAGCCACCGCACGGCTGGCGACGGCATCGGAACAACTCGCCGCCGGTGAAGCCGCCGTCGCCTCGCTGTCGTCGCGATCCGAGGCCGCACAGCAGACCTGGTTTGGGCTCTCGGCACTGGCCGAGCGGGTCGGCGCCACGGTGCGTATCGCCTCCGAACGAGAGCAGTACCTGGAGGCGGAGCCAGCTGTGAGCACCGGTCCGGATCCCGATGCGCTCGACGCCGAGGCCGATGAGGTAGCTGAGCAGGAGCGTGGACTGCTCGCCGAACTTGGCGGTGCCCGATCGGCACTGGAGGCCGCGCGGGTCGAACTCACCGCGAAGGAGAGCGCGGCCACCGAGGCCGAACGCGCGCATCTGGCCGCTGTGCGGGCCGAGGCAGACCGTCGGGAAGGTCTGGCCCGGCTGACCGGTCAGGTGGAGACCGGCCGTGCCCGGGTCGAGTCGATCGACGACACCGTGGCACGGCTGACCGCCGCGATCGATGAGGCCGCGGCCCGCACCGAGGCGGCACGGGCCGAGTTTGAGACCATCCAGAGCCGAATCGGCGAACTCGACCAGGGTGAGGTGGGCCTCGACGAGCACCACGACCGATCGGTGGCCTCGATGCGCGCCGCCGACGAACGGGTGGCGGAACTGCAGGCCGCCGAACGTTCCGCCGAACGGCAGGTGGCCTCGTTACAGGCCCGGATCGATGCGCTCGCAGTGGGACTCGAACGCCGGGACGGCGCCGCGTGGCTCCTGGAAAACCGCAGTAGCGCAGGGCTTTTCGGAACCATCGCCACGCTGGTGAAGGTCCGCGCCGGCTTCGAAGCGGCACTGGCCGCGGTACTCGGCGCGGCGGCCGACGCGGTGGCGGCCGACGACTTTGGTGCAGCTCGGTCGGCGGTGCGCGCCCTCAAGGACGTTGACGGCGGACGCGCTGCCATTGTGTTGGCGGACTGGCCGATGCCAGCGGGCCAGGACCTCGGTTCGCTTCCCGATGGTGCCCGCTGGGCCATTGATCTCATCGAGGCGCCGCCGCGACTGCAGGGCGCCATGACGGCCATGCTGGCCGGGGTGGCCGTCGTCGACGACATCGGCGCCGCACTGGACCTGGTCTCGGAGCGTCCTGGGCTGCGCGCGGTGACCCGCGACGGCGACCTGGTGGGTGCGGGCCGGGTGGACGGCGGCTCCGGCCGCAAGCCCAGCACTCTGGAAATCACCGGCGAAATCGAGAAGGCCCGGACCGAACTCCTCGCCGCCGAGACCCAGGTCGCCCAGCTTGCCGCGGCGCTGGCGGGCGCCGTTGCCGAGCAAGCCGACCGCAAGGACGCCGCCGAGCAGGCGCTCGCAGCGCTCAACGAGTCCGACGCCGCAATGTCGGCGATCTACGAGCAACTTGGCCGACTCGGCCAGGAGGTCCGACTGGCCGAGGAGGAGTGGCGCCGGCTGCAGACGCAGCGCGACGAACTCGAGTCCGGCCGGGTGCAGACAGTCACCGAACTCACCGAACTCGAGGCGCGACTGCGTGCCGCCCAGGAGAGCCAGACCGTCGTCGAGACGTCGCCGGGGGAACGAAGTCAGATGCAAGCCTTGGCGGAACAGGCTCGCGCATTTGAGGTTGAGGCTCGGCTGGCGGTGCGCACCGCCGAGGAACGCGCGAATGCCGTTCGCGGACGGGCGGATTCGCTTCGGCGATCGGCGTCGGCGGAGCGCGATACTCGTCTGCGCGCGCAACAGGCCCGCGCCGCGCGTCAGCATGCCGCGGAGGTTGCCGCCACGGTTGCCGAGACCGGCCGCCGCGTTGCCGCGCACCTCGTGGTCGTCGTGGGAGCGGCCTCGCGGGTGCGGGACCAGCTCGCCGCGGAGCGCCTGGAGCGTGCCGCCGCGATGACCGCAGCGCGCGCGGAGGTCGCCGAGCTCAACACCCGCATCAGTGCGTTGACCGAATCCCTGCACCGCGACGAGGTCGCCAAGGCCCAGGCCGAGCTGCGCATCGAACAGCTCGAGCAAATGGTGCTCGAGCAGTTCGGCATGGCCGGTGATGATCTCCTCGCCGAGTACGGCCCGGAGGTGTTGTTGCCACCGACGGAGTTGGAGTTGGCCGAGTACGCCCAGGCCCGCGAGCGCGGCGAAACGGTGACCGCGCCGGTGCCGATGCCGTTCGACCGGCCCACCCAGGAGCGTCGCGCCAAACGCGCCGAACGTGAACTCGCCGAACTCGGCCGGGTGAATCCACTGGCGCTGGAGGAGTTCGCCGCACTCGAGGAGCGCTACAACTTCCTGTCCACCCAACTCGAGGACGTCAAGGCCGCCCGAAAAGACCTCCTCGACGTGATCGCCGGTGTCGATGAACGGATCCTGCAGGTGTTCTCCGAGGCTTATGCCGACGTCGAGCGGGAGTTCTCCAAGGTGTTCGCCACGCTGTTCCCCGGCGGGGAGGGACGGCTGCTGCTGACCGATCCCAGTGACATGTTGTCCACCGGTGTCGAGGTAGAGGCCCGCCCGCCGGGCAAGAAGGTCAAACGGCTTTCCCTGCTGTCCGGCGGGGAGAAGTCGCTGACTGCGGTGGCCATGTTGGTCGCGATCTTCCGGGCGCGTCCCTCACCGTTTTATGTCATGGACGAAGTCGAGGCCGCCCTCGACGAGGCCAACCTGGGTCGCCTGATCGGATTGTTCGAGCAGTTGCGCACTCAGTCCCAGCTGATCGTGATCACTCACCAGAAGGCGACCATGGAGGTCGCCGACGCGCTGTACGGGGTGTCGATGCAGGGTGACGGCATCACCGCGGTGATCTCCCAGCGGATGCGCGGGGAGGATCTGGTCGGCAGCGCTAGTCCGTAGCCGCAGTTCTGTGCGGGGGCCAAATCCTGTCAGACGTTCGTCCTATTATCGAACACATGTTCGATAATGAACTCCGCTCGGTGGACGATTCAGCCGTCGTCGCCGCCATCGAGCAGTGGGCGAGCGCCGAAGCGTCCGCCGCCGCCCGGCGACTCGCCGCCGTCGCGGAGTTGGCCCGCCGCCGCTGCGGCGACGACGACCGTGCCGACTGGGCGTGCGACTCCTGGGATGCCGCCGCCGCAGAGGTGTCGGCCGCCCTGAGCATCAGCCATGGACGCGCGTCCGGTCAGATGAGGCTCGGGCTCACGCTGGCCCGCAGGCTGCCGGGGGTAGCGCAGATGTTCTACGACGGTCTGCTGGGCTACCGGGTCGTCTCGGCGATCGCGTGGCGCACCCAGCTGGTCGAGGACGACGACGCCCTGGCCATCATCGACGCCGCCCTCGCCGACCACTGCCGCACCTGGGGCCCCCTGTCGGACCACAAGCTGGAACAGGCCATCGACGGACTTGTCGACCGATCCGATCCCGGGGCGTTGCGTCGCAGCCGCGCCCGGGCCCGCAGTCGTGACGTTCAGATCGGCGGCCGCGACGACGAATCAGGGACCAGCGCCATGTGGGGCAGGTTGTTCTCCACTGATGCCGCGATTCTCAAGAAGCGGTTGACCCAGATGGCGTACGGAGTGTGCGACGCCGATCCCCGTACCGTCGACCAGCGCCGCGCGGACGCCCTCGGCGCACTCGCCGCCGGATCTGACCGGCTGCCGTGCCAGTGCGGTTCACCCGCGTGTGAGGCGGCCGACGGCGCCGGCTCCGCCGCCGCGATCGTGATCCACGTCCTCACCGAAGCTACTGCGTTGCAGCCCGGCGGTGAAGGTGTTGCGTCGGACCCCAACCTGTCCGGGCGGCCGCAGTCGCGCCCCTACACCCGCGGGATGAGCGTCCTCGACTATCTGGCCGGAGATCCGGAACCCGAACCGATCTGCCCGCCATCGACCTCAGTGATCGCCGGGGGCGGGGCCATTCCGGCTCCACTGTTGGCCGAGTTGATCCGCGCCGGCGCCAACGTCCGGCGTCTGCGCCCTCCGTCCGACGACCCCGAGCCGCAGTATCGGCCGTCCAACGCGCTCGACGAGTTCGTCCGGATGCGCGATCTGACATGTCGTTTTCCCAACTGCGACCAGCCCGCCGAGGCCTGCGATGTGGACCACGCCGTCGCGTGGCCGATCGGCCCGACGCATGCCTCAGGTCTACGGCTGCTATGCCGGAAACATCATCTCCTGAAAACGTTCTGGACAGGAGAGCGCGGCTGGACTGACCAGCAGTTTCCCGATGGGACGATTCGCTGGACCTCACCCACCGGGCGGGTCTACACCACCATTCCGGGCAGCCGGATGTTGTTTCCCGGCTGGGACACCAGGACCGCCCCCGTGCCGCCGGGACCGCCGACTGACGCATCCCCGGATAGGGCCCAGCGGATGCCGTTACGCCGGCGGACGCGTGCCGCCGAGCAAGTCAGCCGGGTTAAGCGGGAAAGAGCTCTCAACGATGCCCGCGTAGCCGAGCGAAACAGGCCGCCGCCGTTCTGAATCCGGGCTCAGCCGTTGACTCCGACGCTGCGTAACTTCTCCAGATCGGCTGCCCCGCACCCGTGCAGACAGACCCGCAGTTCCTCGATGAACCCGCCGAGAGCATCGACCACCGCATCCGTCGACTCCATGGCCGGTGCCAGCAGGGGGCGGGCCAGTGCGACCACATCGGCGCCCATCGCCAGAGCTTTGGCCGCATCCACTCCGGATCGGATGCCACCCGAGGCCACCAGTGGCATGCCGGGCAGGGTGGCGCGCACCTCCTGCAGTGCCTGCGCGGTCGGTATTCCCCATTCGGCGATCGCCGGATAGCGCACCTCGCCGTAGCGCACCACCTGTTCCACCCGGGCCCACGAGGTGCCGCCGGCGCCGGCGACGTCGACCGCCGCGATCGGAAGCCCGCGCAACCGCGCGGCGGCGACTGCGCCGATACCGTGGCCGACCTCTTTGACCATCACCGGATAGTCCAGTTCTCCTACGAGCCGGCCGAGGGCCTCCAGCGAGCCGCGGAAATCGGTGTCCCCGTCGGCCTGCATGGCCTCCTGCAGCGGGTTGGTATGCACCGCAACGGCATTGGCTCCGACTCTCGCCAATGCGCTAGCCAGTCGTGGCGTGAGCGACTCGCAGACCTGAGCCAGGCCGATGTTCCCGATCAGCAGAATGTCGGGGGCCAGATCGCGGACCTCGAAGCTGGCTGCGGCGGCGTTGCCGGCCGGATCGTCGTCGAGCATGATGCGCTGCGACCCCAGCATCATGCCGATGCCGAGTTTCTGGGCCGCGTCGGCCAGGTTGCGGTTGATGGTGCGCGCCAACTCGGCGCCGCCGGTCATCGCGCCGATCAACACCGGCGCCGCAAGCGGTGAGCCCAGGAAACGGGTGCTCAGGTCGACGGCGGCCAGGCTGGTCTGGGTCAGCGCGTCATAGGGCAGCCGGTAGCGCTCGAACCCGGTGGTGACGCCCTGATACTCGACCGGCCCGGTCAGGCAGGCGTCGATGTGGCGAAGCTTGCGGCCCGGCGTCGTCATCGGCGGCGGCCCGAAGCCGGTTTGCCAGGACTGCGGCGGCCCGACGGTAAACCCTGAAACAATGGTCTCGTGTCCCAGGGTCTCTGGATCGCCATCGCGATCATCGCCGTCCTCATCATCGCCGCACTGATCTTCGGATTGGTTCGCTATCGGAGCCGCCAGGTAAGCCTGCTTCCCAGCACCGACACTGCCATCGAGGCTCCCACACCCGTCGACCGCTCCGGGGGCTACACCGCCTCCTCCGGCATATCCTTCACACAATCGTCAGGTCCTGCGACGGTTGATCGGCCGCGACTGGATACCTCCGGTCTACCCGGCGTGGGCGATGACGCGGCCATCCCGCGGGACTCGGTGAAGCGGCCGATCTCGAACGTCGGGCTGCCCGAAACGTCCGACACCCCCTTGGTCGAGGAGGTCGAGGAGTACCTCGCCGAGACCGCCGCAACCCAGACGGCACCCGAGCTTGACACCATTGCGCCGAGTGCCGGTCGTCTGGAACGCCTGCGTGGTCGGCTGGCCAAGTCGCAGAACGCATTCGGCCGCAGCATGCTCGGCCTTCTCGGCGGAGGCGATCTCGACGAGGCATCCTGGGAGGAAGTCGAGGACACCCTGCTGATCGCCGACCTCGGTCCGGTGACCACCGCATCGGTGATCGAACACCTGCGGGCACAGATGGCCGCGAGCAGTGTGCGCAGCGAAGCCGAGGCACGTGCGGTGCTGCGCGAGGTGCTCATCGCCGAACTCAACCCGGGGTGGGACCGCTCGATCCGGGCGCTGCCGCACGCCGACAAACCGTCGGTGCTGCTGGTCGTCGGGGTCAACGGCACCGGCAAGACCACCACGGTAGGCAAGTTGGCGCGGGTCCTGGTGGCCGATGGCCGCCGGGTGGTACTCGGTGCCGCGGACACCTTCCGTGCGGCTGCGGCCGACCAGTTGCAGACCTGGGCCGCGCGGGTGGGAGCGGACGTGGTTCGAGGCGCCGAGGGCGCCGATCCGGCTTCGGTTGCCTTCGATGCCGTGGACCGGGGCATCGAGATCGGCGCTGACGTCGTGGTCATCGATACCGCGGGTCGTCTCCACACCAAGACCGGCCTGATGGATGAACTCGGCAAGGTCAAGCGGGTGGTCGACAAGCGCGCCACGGTCGACGAGGTTCTCCTCGTTCTTGACGCCACCATCGGGCAGAACGGGCTGGCTCAGGCTCGGGTTTTCGCCGACGTCGTCGACATCACCGCCGTAGTTCTGACCAAACTCGATGGAACCGCGAAGGGCGGCATCGTGTTTCGGGTCCAGCAGGAACTCGGAGTGCCGGTGAAGCTCGTCGGCCTCGGAGAGGGGCCCGATGATCTGGCACCCTTCGAGCCGGCCGCATTCGTCGACGCACTGTTGGGCTGACCCCATCGGAGGCGCGATCATGCGGATCGCGTAACAGCGGCGAAACTAAGATCCGATATCCGTTCACCTCCCGGAAACACCCGGAGCGGTTTACCGAAACAACCACTGCGCAATGTTCTGCTTTGAGTCGTCGGTGTTCGACCGCGGCGCGAAGGAGGAGACTGCGAGTGGATCAATTCCCGGTATTGGGTGCACCGGACAGCGGTGACACCGCGTGGATCCTGGCCAGCGCGGCTCTGGTGTTGCTGATGACACCCGGGCTGGCCTTCTTCTACGGCGGCATGGTTCGCGCCAAGGGTGTGCTCAACATGATCATGATGAGCATCAGTTCCATGGGTGTGGTGACGGTGCTGTGGGTGCTCTACGGCTATTCGGTTGCCTTCGGCAACAACAAATTCGGATTCTTCGGCGATCCGAGCCAGTACTTCGGGCTCAAAGGCCTCATCGGCGGTAACGCCGTCGCCGAGGTCATCGCCGACCCGAGTGCGGGCATCGAGGCCATCGAAGCGGTGGGTATTCCGCTGGCCGGGACGATCCCGCAGACGGTGTTCGTGGCGTTCCAGTTGATGTTCGCCATCATCACCGTGGCACTGATCTCCGGCGCGGTCGCCGACCGGCTTAAGTTCGGCGGCTGGTTGGTATTCGCGGGCCTGTGGGCCACGTTCGTGTACTTCCCGGTGGCCCACTGGGTGTTCGCGTTCGACGGCGTCACCGGGGAGACCGGGGGTTGGATCGCCAACAAACTCAAGGCGATCGACTTCGCGGGCGGAACGGCCGTGCACATCAACGCCGGTGTCGCCGGTCTGGTGCTGGCGGTCATCCTCGGCAAGCGCGCCGGCTGGCCGGGAACCCCGATGCGTCCGCACAATCTGCCGTTCGTGATGCTGGGCGCAGGCCTGCTGTGGTTCGGCTGGTACGGGTTCAACGCCGGGTCGGCGGTCTCGTCCGGCGGGTTGGCGGGCACCACCTTCATCACCACGACCATCGCCACGGCCGCAGCGATGCTGTGCTGGCTGCTCACCGAACGCATTCGCGATGGACACGCCACCTCGCTGGGCGGGGCGTCCGGTGTGGTGGCCGGCCTGGTCGCCATCACGCCGGCCTGCTCGTCGGTGAACGTGGTCGGTGCCCTGGCGATCGGGGCGACCGCGGGCGTTCTTTGCGCTCTGGCAGTCGGACTGAAGTTCAAGTTCGGCTTCGATGATTCACTTGACGTCGTCGGCGTCCACCTGGTGGGTGGACTCGTCGGCACCCTGATGGTCGGCCTCGTCGCGGCGCCGGAGGCGCCCGCGGCGGTCGCCGGCCTGTTCTACGGCGGTGGCACCGACCAGTTGTGGCGCCAAGCCGTAGGAGCCTTCGCAGTTCTGGGGTACTCGGCGGTTGTCACCGCTATCTTGGCCTTGCTCTTGAAACACACCATCGGATTGCGGCTTGACCGCGAGGCCGAGGCGGCCGGTGTCGACGAAGCCGAACACGCGGAGACCGCGTACGACTTCACGGTGACCGGTGGCGGCTCGGGTCTTTCTCGTCACGGCGCGGAGGTATAAGGGATATGAAACTGATCACTGCGATCGTCAAACCATTCACGCTCGAAGACGTCAAGACCGGTCTGCAGGAGTTGGGCGTCCACGGCATGACCGTCAGCGAGGTCCAGGGCTACGGCCGACAGAAGGGCCATACCGAGGTCTACCGCGGCGCCGAGTACGCGGTCGACTTCGTGCCCAAGGTCCGGGTGGAGGTGATCGTCGATGACTCCGCCGTGGACCGGGTGGTGGACGTCATCGTCGCCGCTGCCCGCACCGGCAAGATCGGTGACGGCAAGGTCTGGGTCAGCCCGGTGGAGACCATCATCCGGGTTCGCACCGGGGAGCGGGGTTCCGACGCTCTCTAGACGCCCCGCCACGGATCTGGCGGCGGCGAGCCGGAAGCTGGTTGACGGGGGACCGCGGCAACTCGACGCCGCGGCGCTGCGGGAGGCGCTACTGGACCTCCACGAGTTGTGGCTGAGTACCAAGGCGGCCGAGATCGGCATCACGGCAACGAGCGGGTTCGCCATCGTCGCCACCGGTGGTCTGGGCCGCCGCGAATTCGTGCCGTACTCCGATCTCGATCTGATGCTGCTGCACGACAACCTGCCCGACGAAGTGGTCACACAGGTTGCCGAACAACTGTGGTATCCGTTGTGGGACGCCAACATTCGGCTCGATCACAGCGTACGGACGGTACCGGAGGCGCTCGCGGTCGCTGGTTCGGATCTGTCGGCCGGGCTGGCGATGCTGGAGGCGCGGCATATCTGCGGTGACGTCGGGTTGTCGTCCTCGCTGATCGGCGGCGCGCGGCGGCAGTGGCGCGCCGGCATCGCAGGGCGTTTCGAGGAACTCGCCGAACAGGCCAGGGTCCGATGGCAGCGCAGCGGCCAGATCGCCCACCGTGCCGAGCCTGATCTCAAGAGCGGCAAGGGCGGGCTTCGCGACGTGCAGTTGCTCAACGCGCTGGCGGTCGCGCAACTGGCTGATGTCTATCCGAGCTCGGCGCCGGACTCACCGGCCGGCTCGCCGGCCTCCGCGCATCTGGCGCTGCTCAACGTTCGTACCGAGTTGCACCGGGTGTCGGGGCGCGGCCGGGATCAACTGCTGGCCCAGTACGCCGATGAAACCGGTGCCGCCCTGCGGGTCGGGGACCGATTCGATCTGGCCCGGGTTCTCTCCGATGCCGCCCGAACCGTCAGCTATTACGTCGACGCCGGCCTGCGGACGGCGGCGAACGCACTTCCGCGCCGGGGACTCTCGGCGCTGCGCCGGCCGGTCCGGCGGCCACTGGACGAGGGCGTCGTGGAGTTCGCCGGCGAAGTGATACTGGCCCGTGACGCCAGGCCCCAGCGCGATCCCGGCCTGCCCCTTCGGGTCGCCGCAGCCTCGGCGACGACCGGTATTCCGATCGCGGCGTCCACGCTGGCACGACTTGCCGAGACCGCGCCCGAGTTGCGCGCGCCCTGGCCGCGGGACGCACTCGAGGATCTGCTGGTGCTCCTGACGGCCGGTCCGCCGACGGTGACGGTGATCGAGGCACTGGATCGAACGGGTCTGTGGGGAAGAATCTTCCCGGAGTGGGGTGCGGTGCGGGATCTGCCGCCGCGCGATCCGATTCACATTTGGACGGTGGACCGTCACCTGGTCGAAACCGTTTCCCGCGCAAGCGTTTTCACGACCAGGGTTTCGCGGCCCGATCTGCTGGTGCTCGGCGCCCTGCTGCACGACATTGGGAAGGGTCGCGGTGAGGACCACAGCGTGGTTGGTGCCGATCTGGCCACCCGGGTGGGAAACAGGCTGGGACTGTGGCCCTCCGATGTCAGAACCCTCGCGGCAATGGTGCGGCATCACCTTCTGCTGCCGTCGACGGCGACCCACCGCGATCTTGCGGATCCGGCGACTGCCGCCGGCGTCGTGGAGGTGATCGAGAGCGATCCGGTGCTGCTGGAGTTGCTGGCCGCCCTGGCCGAAGCCGATTCGTTGGCCACCGGGCCGGGGGTGTGGGGCGACTGGAAGGCCAGCCTGATCGGCGATCTGGTCCGCCGCTGTCGCGTGCTGCTGGCCGGTGATGATCAACCGCAACCCGAACCCATCGCGGCCGAGCATCTCTTACTTGCCCGCGACGGCGCGGTGCACGTCGAGATGGCGCCGGCCTCGTCGCCGCTGAACTATTGCGTGACCGTGATCGCCCCGGACCGGCGAGGTCTGCTGTCCAAGGCGGCCGCAGTGCTGGCACTGAACTCCCTAAGCGTGCACTCGGCGACGGTGAACAGCGCCGAGGGCTCGGCGATCAACACGTTCGTGGTGTCCCCACATTTCGGTTCACCGCCAGCGGCGGAAGTCCTTCGACAGCAGTTCATCATGGCTCTCGACGGGGAATCCGACGTCGTTGACGCGTTGCAGAAACGCGATCATGAGAGCGCCCAACGCCGCGGCGATGCGGGAGCCGCGCCGGCGTTCGCCGTGCCCGCCGCCGTGCCGGCGCCGCCGAAGATCCTTTGGCATGACGGCGATCAGTCCGGGTATCAACTGGTGGAGGTGCGGGCGTCGGACCGAACCGGTTTGCTGGCGGTGTTGACCGCGGTTTTCGAGCGCGCCGGCGTGGACATCGCCTGGGCAAAGATCACCACGGTGGGATCCTCGGTGATCGACGTCTTCGCCATCTCGGCGCCGGATTCGCCAGCTGGCCGAGAAACGCTGGAGCGCGAACTGTACGCGGCGCTACCGGCCCCGCCGCCGTCACCGCAAACCGAGGCCGATCCTGCATAGGTGAACAGTTTGTCGAAGGTGAATGGAGCGTGAACTCACTCCGGCAGTCTCGATTCGTCTGAACGGTCAGTCGAACCGGGTATAGGGTTCGGCTGTGGGGACTGTTGGTGCGAAGGCCCAATGATGGCGAACTCCACTGTTTTCGATCGGGCCGGTGAGTGGCTTCGCTGCGCGCTGCACACGCATTCGACGGTGAGTGACGGCGACCTCCCACCGCGCGCGGTGGCCCGCCAGTATGCGACGGCGGGTTTTGATGTGCTTGCGCTCACCGACCACTGGCGTCTTGCGACGGTCGAGGACGCCCCCCCGGAAATCATGATGGTGCCGGCTGCGGAGCTCACCGCGGACCTGGGTCCGGTCGGCTGGACTGTCGATCTTCTCGTGTACGGCATTCACGAGATTCCCGAGGACCCGGGGGGTGACCGTCGCAACTGGATGATCAATGCCGAGGAACATTGGGAGCAGCGAACGTTTGCTTCTGTTGAGGCCGGTGCACTGTGGGCTCACGAGCAGGGCGGTGTCGCGTATCTGGCCCACCCCTACTGGACGGGCGCGGGGTCTCATGCGTTCGATGATGCGCCGCACCTGGCCGGTGTCGAGGTGTTTAACGGAAGTGCTGAGTGCGAGGGCGGAAGGGGTGACTCTTCGTTGCTGTGGGATGAGGGGCTGCAGCGGGGCCTGCAATTGCACGGTATTGCGACCGATGACTCACA